>NZ_JBPETA010000004.1:0-39635 GCF_051710365.1 Symbiopectobacterium sp.
TTCAGTATTGGTGACAGACCACCACAAGTATCCAACCTCAATTCTATTCACAAGACCATCGTTGATGTTCTCGGCGAGCGATACCGTCGAATTTATTCTTAAAGTAGGTGCGGAATGACGGATCCACCTATTTCCGCAGAATATATCCCCAATTCGCATCATAAAATACCGCTGTTTTCATTCCTTTTTTAACTACTCTGTAAAACTCGCTGCTTCTTTGAGCGAACGATCAAAATTAAGCATGTTCTCATCAAAAATTTATTCTCATTAGAAAAAGCTTTGTGTAATACTTGTAATGCTACATGGAGATTAACTCAATCTAGAGGGTATTAAGAATGAATCGTACTAAACTGGTACTGGGCGCGGTAATCCTGGGTTCTACTCTGCTGGCAGGCTGTTCCAGCAATGCTAAAATTGACCAACTGTCTTCTGACGTTCAGACTCTGAACGCTAAAGTTGATCAACTGAGCAACGACGTGAACGCAATCCGCGCTGATGTACAGGCTGCTAAAGATGACGCAGCTCGTGCTAACCAGCGTCTGGACAACCAAGTTCGTACTTACAAAAAGTAAGAATTGGTTAAGTAGTGAAAATGGCGCACAGTGTGCGCCATTTTTTTTGCCTCCCGTTTTGCCTATTCAGCATATGTCGTTAACGCCTCCCGCAACCCACTGACGCACGTCACAAGATTCAGATAAACTGGCATTGAGAACAACATTTTCCGGCTTTCACCGAGGAGTGGCGTTAATGCGCGCTCAACGGTCGCTGAGCGCGTTTTATCGATGAATTAGTGGGATGGATAGGCGCAGCCTGATGCGTCTCAGGCGCTGTTAGCACAGGCTCCTGAAAATGCTCGACGCTTTGCCCGGCGCTGACCAGAATCGGCATCCCAGAACGGCGCACAATAGCATCGGCCACCATTTGGCTATCCGTTTCCGCCGCATGGATAAAGCTCTGAATCTGTTTATTCAGCGGGATTGCCATGGTTTGTGGATCGTCCTTGGACGTTTTAGACAGCGGCTGATGCACTTCAATGTAACGCTTGCCGTCAGGCTCCACCGAGGTTTTCACCGCGTCATTGATGATCTGCACTCGGGTGCCTACCGGTACGTTATTAAACAACCATTCAATGTCATCGGCACGCAGACGGATACAGCCGGAACTGACACGCATACCAATACCGAAGTTAGCGTTAGTGCCGTGCAGCAAATACACACCGCCATGGGCCGCCAGACACAGGGCATGCAGCCCCATCGGATTATCCGGCCCCGCCGGGACAACCGCCGGAAGTTTGATGCCCTCTTCTTCCAGATAACGCTTACGGATGTTGGCCGTCGGCGTCCAGGTCGGATTGGCACGTTTTTCGCTGACCGACGTGACCATCAACGGGGTGTTGCGCCCCTGCTGACCGATACCGATCGGGAAAACGATGACGGTGCCCTTCCCTTTCGGGTAATAGTAGAGACGCAGCTCAGCCAGATTGACGACAATACCCTCGCGCGGCGTATCCGGCAGCAGCATCTGCGTCGGGATGGTCAAGGTAGAACCCGGCGTTGGCAAATAGGGATCGGTGCCGGGATTGGCTTCCAGCATATTCAGCAGGCCAATTTTAAAATCAGACGCAATCGCTTCCAGCGGCCGACCATCATGGGGCACCGGGTAGGCAATGTTCTCACCGATCAGACGGCTGCCCGCGGGGGGCAATGGGTATTCGGTGGCGCTCGCCGCCGAGCTTCCTACCAGGTAGGTCGCCAGTATCATACCCAAAAGTGTAAACATACGCTTCATACGAAAATCTCTACAGGTTGACGTTATTATTCGTTTGCCATTGATACCAGCCGGGGCCTGAATGCGGCCACTTCCGTCGGATTCTGCAAGTGTAGCATGTCAAAAATACCCACAGGTTTTATTTGCTAATCAATGCGTTAATATGCAGTTCTTGACAAAGCACCACGACAGAATAAAAGGAGTTTCTGGTAATAACCAGTGGGGTAATCTGAAAAACCAGGCGGTTGGCGCGCAAACGCCGTGCTTGAATGAACCAGCCCGCAGTAAACGGGCTGGTTGGCAGGATCAGGCCAGGGTAAACGCTTTGGCGCGAATGGCGCGCAGCATCGCTTCCAGCCCCTGTGAGCGAGATGGCGTTAAATGCTGGCTCAGCGCCAGTTCCGCAAAGAAAGGTCGCACATCAAGCGCCAGGACTTGCTGCGCCGTCAATCCTTGATACAGGCCGAAGACCACGGCAACCAGTCCCTTGACGATAGCCGCATCGCTGTCACCGCTAAAAACCAGGTGGCCCTGCTCATCGCGCGTCATCACAATCCATACCTGACTCTGACATCCGGCAATCAGGTTCTCAGGTTGACGCCACTGCTCTGGCAACAGGTCTAAACGACCGCCCAGTTCAATGATATACAGATACTTTTCTTCCCAATTGTTGCAACGAGAAAAATTTCGCAACAATTTTTCTGGCTCTGGCAAGCTTGCCATGAATTCCTCCCAACAGGCTGACATGCACGCCCGCACCATTGCCGCCTGGCGACAACGCCAGAACAAAAAGACAAGGGGAAACACAGGCGCGCATAAAGGCTTATCAGCCTCCCAGCAAACGATGAATACGCTGTAGTCCGGCAACCAGCCGATCTATTTCTTCTCGGGTAGTATAAACCGCTAACGAGGCGCGGCACATACTGGGTACGCCATAATGTGCCATCAACGGCATCGCACAGTGATGACCGGTACGAATGGCAATACCGTATTGGTCTAGGAAACTGCCGACGTCATAGGCATGATGCTTGCCGAGGTTAAAGGCAATCACCCCTTTTCGCTCCGCCGGACCGTAGAGGATGATATCCGGTACCGTACTCAGCGCATCCAGCGCGTAGTGCATCAGCGCCGTTTCGTAATCGTGAATGGCGTCCAGCCCGATGGCGGAGACATAATCCAGCGCCGCACCCAGTCCCATGATCCCGCCCGTGTTGGGCGATCCTGCTTCAAAAAAGCGCCACGGCGCATCGGCATAGCGGGTGCCCTGCGTCAGGCTGACGTCACGAATCATCGCCCCGCCCCCTTCCCACGGCGGCATAGCATTGAGCAGCGCGTGCTTGGCGTACAGCACACCAATACCGGAGGGGCCGTATATTTTGTGGCCGGAAAAAGCATAAAAATCACAGTCTAACGCCTGCACGTCCACACGCTGATGCATCACAGCCTGCGCACCGTCCACCAGCACCGCGCTGCCAACCGCCCGCGCCCGCGCAATCAAGGTTTCCAGCGGGTTTTCCGTGCCCAGCACGTTAGAGACCTGAGCCACGGCCAGCAAGCGGGTACGAGTATCCAGCAGCGTATCCAATTGGCTTAAATCCAGCGTGCCTTGCGCCGTGAGTGGCAGCACGCGCAGCTCAACGCCTTGGCGTTCCGCCAGCATTTGCCAGGGCACAATATTGGCATGGTGCTCCATTTCGGTGATCAGAATATTGTCACCGGTTTGAATAAAAGCACTGCCGTAGCTGTTGGCGACCAGATTAATCGCTTCCGTGGTACCACGCACGAAGACGATCTCTTCCGCCGAGGCCGCATTGATATAGCGCGCAACCTGTTCACGCACCGCTTCCATCGCGCTGGTCGCCTGTGCGCTTAGTGTATGAATGCCGCGGTGCACCGCGGCATATTCATTACTGTAAAACGCCACTTCCCGGTCAATCACCGCCTGCGGTTTCTGCGCACTGGCGGCGCTGTCGAGATATGCCAGAGGCTGCCCGTTGACCTGCTGCGCCAGCACCGGGAAATCGCGGCGAATACGTTCAATCGGATAATTCATCAGGCCACTCCTGCCGCGTTCGGCAGACGCAACGCAATACGCTGCAACACCGCTTCTTGCAGCGTGTCGTTATCCAGCGCTTCCGTCAATTCGGCGGCAAACGCGTAGATGATCATCTGCTGTGCATCCTGTTGTGAAATACCGCGCGAACGCAGGTAGAACAGTTGCTCGTCATCAATACGTCCAACCGTGGCACCGTGGCTGCACTTCACATCATCAGCGTAGATCTCGAGCTGTGGCTTGGTATCCACTTCCGCCAGACGCCCCAGCAGCAAGTTGTTGTTGGTCATCTGTCCGTCGGTCTTCAATGCCCCTGGCGCGACCTTGATCATACCGTTGAACACCGCCCGGGCTTTGTCACTGACAATCGCCTTGTGCAGTTGGCGGCTTTCACCGTGGCCCTGATTATGTTCAAGGTAGGTACGGGTATCGCACACTTCGTTGCCAATCGGCAAAATCAGGCTGTTGATAGAAAGGTTGACGCCTTCACCGTTAATCTGTGCACTGGTGTGGTGCCGAGTTAATCCGGCACCCAGCAAGAAGCTGTGGCTGCGCACACGCGCATCCCGTTCTAATACCAGATCGTTGTGGGCGAAGTGGTAACTGGCGGCAGCCTCAAACGCCAGCTTGAGGTGTTTTACCTGGCTGTTGGCAGCGGCATGCACCGTCAGGCGCGTACCGGTGAAGTGCGCCTTGTCATCCAAACTGACGTAGTGCTCGATAATCTCTGCGCTGGCTCCCGCCCCGACATACAGATGGTGGCGCTGGTGTGCCATGTTCAGACTGGCAGACTGTCCGCTGCTGATATGCAGAATATAAAGTGGTTTCTCCGCCTGACATCCCGTCGGTAAACGGATGGCAGTGTGCTGCTCCGCCAGACTTTCCGTCAGGTGCAAAAACAGTTCGGGTTGAACCGCTGCCAGATCGGTGGGTGCCGCATGGGGCGCGTTCACCGCAATCTGGTAAGGCCCCCACTGCGCATCGCTCAACGCTGCGTTGAATACGCCATCAACAAACACCAGACGCCAACTTTCCAGCGCCAGTGCGTGTGCTGCCAGCGTAGCGTCATCAAGGGTCACGGCATCTGGCGCGCTGAACTGCTGCGCCAGCAACCCATCCAGCAGAGTGTATTTCCAATGCTCGTGTTTGCGCCCCGGCAAGCCGAGCCGCATCACTTCCTGCCAGTGGTGTTGCGCACTGGGTGCATCCGCCGCGCGTGAAGCGTTAAACAACGCCTGCCACTGCTGGAGCGTTTTGGCCTGTTTTTCAGCCAGCGTGTTACTGTTGGTCGGTAAGCCAGCCATAGCCTTGCTCCTCCAACTGTTTCACCAGCGAAAAATCGCCCGATTTGACGATGCGACCTTGATAGAGCACGTGCACATAATCGGGTTGGATATAATCCAAAATACGCTGGTAGTGCGTCACGATAATAAACGCGCGTTGTTGGTTACGTAGCGCATTAACGCCGTTGGCCACAATCTTCAGCGCATCGATATCCAGCCCGGAGTCCGTCTCATCCAGGATACACAGCTCTGGCTCCAGCGCAGCCATTTGCAGAATGTCATTACGTTTTTTCTCGCCGCCGGAAAAACCTACGTTGACCGAACGGGTCAACAAATCTTCCGGCATTCTGAGCAGTTTGATTTTATCTTCAATGAAATCGGCGAAATCGAATCGGTCCAGCGGCTCCTGCTCGCGATATTTGCGCACGGCGTTGACCGCGGTTTGCAGAAAGAACTGGTTACTGACGCCAGGGATTTCGACCGGGTATTGGAAGGCCATAAAGATGCCCTCACCGGCGCGATCTTCCGGGTCTAATTCCAACAAGTCTTTCCCCTTGAACGCCACCGTGCCGTCGTTCACTTCATAATCTTCGCGGCCTGCAAGCGTGGCGGAAAGCGTACTTTTTCCGGAACCGTTAGGTCCCATAATGGCGTGAACTTCACCGGGTTTCACCTCGAGGTTCAGTTCGTTCAGGATGGCCTTACCTTCAACGCTTACATGTAAATTCTTAATGCTTAACATAGTTTATCCTTGCGGCGTCGTGCCGAGCACGCCTGATAACATCAATTCGCGTAGGGTGCTGTCAGATTGACATTCGGCACCCTGCTGCATTTTTATTTTGCGATGCCCTTAGCCGACGCTGTGTTCCAGACTGATTGCCAGGAGCTTCTGCGCTTCTACGGCAAATTCCAGCGGCAGCTCCGAGAACACGTCCTTACAGAATCCGTTCACAATCATCGAAATGGCGTCGTCTTCGCTGATACCGCGTTGCAGGCAATAGAACAGTTGGTCTTCACCAATGCGTGAGGTTGTCGCCTCATGCTCCAACTGCGCGCTGTTGTTGCGCACTTCCACATACGGGAAAGTGTGCGCACCGCAGTCGCTGCCAATCAGCATCGAGTCGCATTGGGTGAAATTACGCGCATTGGTGGCAGTCGGCATGATTTTTACCAGACCGCGGTAGGTGTTCTCACTGTGACCGACAGAGATCCCTTTGGAGATAATCGTGGAGCGTGTGTTTTTGCCGATGTGGATCATCTTGGTCCCGGTATCCGCTTGCTGATGACCGCTGGTCAGCGCAACAGAGAAGAACTCACCCACCGAGTTATCTCCGCGCAAAATCACGCTCGGGTATTTCCAGGTGATGGCCGAGCCGGTTTCAGACTGAGTCCAGGACATCTTGGCATACTCGCCGGCGCAGAGCGCACGTTTGGTCACGAAGTTAAGGATACCGCCTTTAGCATCCTGGCCGGAGAACCAGTTCTGAACCGTAGAGTATTTTACCTCGGCATTCTTGTTGACGATCACTTCCACCACGGCGGCGTGCAGTTGGTAGCTATCGCGCACGGGCGCTGAGCACCCTTCGATATAGCTGACATAGCTGTCGTCATCGGCAATCAGGATGGTGCGCTCGAACTGCCCGGTCTTCGCCGCATTGATACGGAAATAGGTGGAGAGTTCCATCGTGCAACGCACGCCTTTCGGTATGTAGACGAAGGTGCCGTCAGAGGCTACCGCGGCATTAAGCGCGGCAAAAAAGTTATCGTTGGCAGGCACCACCGTACCAAGATATTGGCGCACCAGATCGGGGTGTTCCTGAATCGCCTCGCTGAATGAGCAGAAAATAATCCCCTGCTACGCCAGCTCTTCACGATAAGTGGTCGCCACCGATACCGAGTCAAAAATCGCATCCACCGCCACGGCTTGCCCTTCGCGCACCGGCACGCCGAGCTGATTGAAGGCATTTTCGACTTCAGCGGTCAGGTAGCTGTTCACCTCGGCAATGCTGGACTGCTGCTTGGCACCAGGTTCAGAGCCGCAGGTATCATCACAGTGACCGCATGACGGCGCCGAATAATAGCTGTACTCCTGATCGTCCAGCTTGTCATAGTGCGCTTTTAGCCAGTGCGGCTCCTCCATCTCCAGCCAGGCGCGGTAGGCGTTGAGACGGAACTCCAGCATCCACTCAGGTTCGTTGCGTTTGGCGGAGATCGCTCGCACCACCTCTTCATTGACGCCACGTCCCAGTTGGTCAGTAGGCAGTTCGGTGAAAAAGCCCTCTTTATAGCGGCCATCCCCCATCCAGATTTGCACATCATCAGGTACATCTACATTGCTACGCGCCATATCAGTCATCACTCAATGCCAAAGCTTTCGCCACACCCGCAGGCGTGCTGCGCTTTGGGATTATTAAATTTGAAAATCTGGTTCAAGCCTTCCCGCACATAATCCAGTTCGGTGCCATCGATAAAAGGCATCGCCTTTAAGGGGACGTACAGGTGTGCGCCCTCGCGCTCGAACACCAGGTCACCCGCATCCGGTGCTTTGACCAGATCCAGTACATAACCAAACCCTGCACATCCTGATTGCTTGACGCTCAAACGTAACCCTTTCACCGTGTCATCAGACTGGACAAGGCGCAGGATCTGTTGAGCGGCGCTGGCCGTCAGCGTCAGCCCTTTCCAGGTGTTTTCATCCAGTGAAAATGTTTCTACGTTTCCCGTTTGCATCCGCCGTACCTCGTTTCAGAAAAGCTCTGTCTGAGCCTAATGTTAGTGATAATGATTATTGCTTCAACCTCTTGTTTCGCAGGGGTATTTGTAAAATTTCACCGAATCCTGAAAAAAACCGTTTTTTTTTGCCTGCTCGCACGTTTATAGACTGACAATAAAAAAATAACCTGTTGATATAAAATAACTAATTTACCATCGCGTGACAGGTGAATGAATTAACATCAACATATAGTTATCATAATTATAACATTCATAGACGATACCTATTTTTAAAACAGGAAAAATCGTGACCGATTTTATGGTTTGATTGCGCATTTATTAACCATAAAAAGTCTTATCAGGCCGTATACTTTTTTTTCTCTGGCACGGGGCGATCGGTTGATCCCGATGAACATTATAAATATGATAATGATTATCATTAATATCTATGATGATCCCTATGCAGTCCGTGAATGCCTGGCTACAGCATCAGATTGATGAGTACAAATTCTTGATCCGGGATGTCACCGTCGATTTCTATATGGCCGAAGCGCGGCTGAATCGGCAGGAAAGCCATATCGATCACCTGCGCCGCTACCACAATGCCTGCATGGAGATGATCGATCTGTGCCGTAAGAACGGCGATGATGAGAGCTATCTGCATGCGCTGGTCAAGTTGCATAACCGATTGATAAAAGAGATTAATAACGAAGGGCGTTGCCATCTTTTCCGCGTGCAGAGCTATTATTTTGCACGCAACACGCTAAAGCTGATTTGCCATCAGCTCAGCCTTGAAGGCAGTTGGGATAAGGCCACCGCTTTTCAGACCGATTTTGTACGGCGCGTCCCCTTTTTGCCTTGAGGAGCGAGAGAATGAACATGCGCGCCGGTTGGCGCGCATTCAGTGATTGCAGAAAAATCAGGGCGTCACTACAGCCGTCGTAAGCCGAGAGGTGCAGCACATGCGGCCTTGCTCATCGTAAATATCAATTTGCAACATCTGATTACGGCGTCCCACGTGCAATGCGCGGCAGACACCACGCACCTCACCCGACGTCACTGCGCGCAAATGGTTGGCATTAATCTCCATCCCTACCACGCGCTGCTCCCCTTCGGTACACAGGTAGCCCGCCACCGAGCCCAGCGACTCCGCCAGCACCACCGATGCCCCGCCGTGTAGCAGACCGAACGGCTGACGCGTTCGGCCATCTACCGGCAAGGTGCCTTCCAGCGAATCGTCGTTAATCGCGGTATAGCGAATACCGACGTGCTCCACCATGCAGCCCTGACTTTGTTGATTCAGTTGATCCAACGTAACCGTTCTTCTCCACAGCATAACGCTCTCCTGTCAGACGAGGTCAAGTAGCGCCTGCAACGGATGACGCAACCCCTGGCCTTCCATACGCTTCACCTGGCTGCGGCATGAGTAACCCGTCGTCAGGCAGCGCGCGGAAGGTAGTTTTTGCAACGCCTGCTGCCAGGACAAGGCGTAGATCCCCTTGGAGTCAGCCAGGTTCTTGCTTTCATGACCATAGGTGCCTGCCATACCACAGCAGCCCACGTTGACGTTTTCCAGTCGCGCGCCGAAACGGGCAAAGATATCGGCCCACTGTTTGCTGCTGGTCGGCAGCGAGGTTGATTCGATACAGTGACCAAACAGATACCAGGCATCATCACGCGGCGCGGCCGTGGGCGTTCTCGCCGACAGCAGCGGCAGCAGCCATTCATGCACCAGTTGCACCTGAAAATCGCCGCGTTTATCACCCAGAATTTCACGGTATTCATCGCGATAACAGAGCACCAACGCCGGGTCGACGCCAATCATTGGCATGCCCAGCTTGGCAACCCGATTCAGGAAATCTGAGGTTTTGGCTGCGGTTTTAGCAAAACGGGTTAAGAATCCTTTGATATGCTGCGGCTTACCGTTAGGTGAGAAGGGTAGCAGTACCGGCTTGAGATCCAGTTTTTCCATCAGATGCACCAAATCGGCCACCACTTGAGCATCGTAATAGCTGGTAAACGGGTCCTGCACAATCAGCACATACCGATCGCGGGATGCGGCGGCAACACTTTCCAACTGCTCCAGCGTGGTGGTCATTGCCGGATGCCCGGCAAACTGCTGGCGCAGCGAAGGAGAAGAGAGTAACGGCAGATCGGTCATGCCGATCGTCCGGCGGCTCAAGGCGTCAACCAGCGGCATTTTCAGGAAGAAGTTGAAGGTTTTAGGGCTCAGAGCCATCAATGGAGCGTAACTTTCTACACCGGCCACCAGATAATCACGCGCGGGACGTAAATAGAGCGTGTGGTAAAGCTGGAGGAAACGTGCACGGAATCCCGGGACATCTATCTTGATCGGACATTGGGTTGAACAGGCTTTACAGGCCAGACACCCGGACATGGACGCTTTCACTTCATGAGAGAAGTCATATTCGCCTTTGCGCGCGCGCCAGCTGTTACGCGTCTTTTCAATCAAACCACGCAGGCTGGGCGACCGCGCGGTCAACGACTGCTCCAGCGCCACCGGATCGATCCCCTGCTCGGCAAGCAGGCGCAGCCATTCGCGCACCAGCGTCGCTCGCCCTTTCGGCGAATGGATACGGTTTCCGCTGATCTTCATGGAAGGACACATCGGACTGTTCACGTCAAAGTTGAAACACAGTCCGTTGCCGTTACACTCCATCGCGCCACGGAACGAGGTACGCACCGTCAGCGGAATGCGGCGATCGAAGGTGCCACGCTTCTCGGCATCAATACGCATCATCGGCGCATCGACGGCCAACGGCGCGCAAATCTTGCCGGGGTTAAGGCGGTTATTCGGATCGAAGGCGGCTTTGATGTGCCGCAGTTCGTTATACAGTTCTTCGCCAAAAAAGGCCGGGCTGTATTCGGCGCGGAACCCTTTACCGTGTTCCCCCCACAGCAGGCCGCCATATTTGGCCGTCAGCGCAACAATCTGATCGGAAAGCTGTTTCATCAGCACTTCCTGTTGCGGATCGCACATGTCAAGGGCCGGACGCACGTGCAGCACGCCCGCATCCACGTGTCCAAACATGCCGTAGGTCAGGTTATGGCTATCGAGCAGCGCACGGAACTCGACGATGTAATCCGCCAGATGCTGTGGCGGCACACAGGTATCTTCCGCAAAGGGGATTGGCTTGGCCTGCCCTTTACTGTTACCCAGTAGCCCCACCGCTTTTTACGCATGGCGTAAATGCGCTCAATCCCAGCAAGGTCGTGGCAAATCTGATAGCCGATCACCCCCGCCTCATGGGCCGCGAGCAGACCATCAATGCGCTCACATAACGCACGTACTTGCCCATCAATCAGCGCTTCATCGTCCCCAGCGAACTCAACGATGTTCAGGCCCTGCATATCCTGACCGGGCACGTCCTGAATCAGTTCGCTGACGGAGTGCCAGACGATATCTTCGCGCGCCAGATTCAACACGCGGGAATCGACGGTTTCCACCGAAAGCGCCTTGGCTTCCACCATAAAAGGCGCGCTGCGCAGCGCTGAATCGAAGGAATCAAACTTGACGTTGACCAGACGCCTAACCTTTGGCAAGCGCGTAATATCCAGCTTGGCCTCAGTGATAAAGGCCAGCGTCCCCTCTGCGCCCATCAGGATGCGCGTCAGGTCAAACGTTTGCATATCATCGCTGAACACGTGGCGCAGATCGTATCCGGTCAGGAATCGGTTCAGTTTGGGGAATTTATCGAGGATTAGCGCACGCTGGTCGCGGCAACGTTCAAAAACGGTGCGGTATACACGCCCTATCGGTGAAGATTCTTGCGCCAATTGCTGCGCCAGCGCCACAGGCATCGCCTGAGTATCCAGCATGTCACCGCCCAACAGCACGGCACGCACGCCAAGGACATGGTCCGAGGTTTTGCCGTACACCAGAGAGCCTTGCCCTGAGGCATCAGTGTTGATCATGCCGCCAAGGGTGGCGCGGTTACTGGTAGACAGTTCCGGCGCAAAGAAATAACCGTAAGGCTTGAGATACTGATTGAGCTGATCTTTGATCACCCCTGCTTCAACGCGAACTCAACCTTCCTCGGGATTGATTTCCAAAATCCGGTTCATGTAGCGCGACATATCCACCACAATGCCCTAGTTCAGCGCTTGCCCATTGGTGCCGGTACCGCCGCCGCGCGGGGTAAACGTCAGTTCACGGTAAGGCTCTTGTACTGACAACTGCGCCAGCAGCGCCACGTCTGCCGTCGATCGGGGAAACACCACCGCATCGGGCAACAGCTGATAAATGCTGTTGTCGGTCGACATGGTTAAGCGATCGGCATAGCTGGTGGCAGTATCGCCGGTAAAACCACGTTGCTTCAAAGCATCCAAAAAATTAAGCACCGGCTGAGCCAGCACAGGTGCATGAGAGATCTGTGGGATCATTATGTGTTGACCCTGTCTGTCGACTAAAAAAATAATTAGCGTGTTGTGAGTGTGTTTATTGTAAAAATCATTGTGCGAATTCGCGATTTTACGTTTTATCACATTTCGGCGTTGTGCGCCGCCATCCTAAGAAAAACTTTTTGCCTAGCGGCCCAGCATGATTTTTGGAGCCCTGTCCGTGAATGCGTTAACAAAATAGCTCACACGCTGTCAAAAACACGAGAAATGCCCCATGATAAGTTATCCCCGCCGGATGACCCGAGCGATCGCAGGGAACTTGTTCAACGTCGGGTCTCTATACAGAGGTATTGTCCATTGACGAAGTCATCATCGCCCAAACCGCTGGCCGCGCACTCTCCACTGTCTGCAACGATGCAGCAAAGCGCACGCCAGCAGCGTTTTGATTTGCCCCGTATCCTCTTTAGTCTGATGTTTATCACTATCATGATCATCGCCTGTTTCTGGGTGGTGCAACCCTTTATTCTGGGCTTTGCCTGGGCCAGCATGGTGGTGATTGCCACCTGGCCGCTGATGCTGAAAATGCAGAAGTTACTGTGGGGCAAGCGCGAGCTGGCGGTAACCGGCATGACGCTGTTGCTTTGCCTGATGTTTGTGATGCCGATTTCCATTCTGGTCAGCACGGTGATGGACAACACCTCCGCCATCGTCAGTTGGGCCTCCGGGCAAGAGAAACTGACGCCCCCTCGTATGGAGTGGCTGACATCCCTGCCTTTTGTCGGCGACAGGCTATTTTCAAGTTGGCACAGTTTGCTGCAAAGTGGCGGCAGCGGCGTGTTTGCCAAAGTGCAGCCCTATATCGGCCAAACCGCTACCTGGCTGTTATCGCAAGCGGCCCACATTGGACGTTTCCTGATGCACTGTGGCCTGATGCTGATTTTCAGCGCCCTGCTTTACTATAAAGGTGAAGCGGTTGCCCAGGGAGTGCGCCACTTTGCGCTTCGCCTGGGACGCGAGCGCTGTGATGCTGCGGTGATCCTGGCAGCACAATCGATTCGTGCCGTCGCGCTCGGTGTGGTGGTGACCGCCATCGTACAATCGGTGCTGGGCGGTATTGGTCTCGCCATCTCCGGCATCCCCTACCCAACCTTGCTCACCGTCGTGATGTTCCTGTTCTGTCTGGCGCAACTGGGACCGCTTCTGGTGCTGATCCCCGCGATAATCTGGCTCTATTGGAGCGGTGATACCACCTGGGGCACCATTCTGTTGGTGTGGAGTTGTGTGGTGGGCACGCTGGATAACGTCATCCGCCCGATGCTGATACGCATGGGCGCCGATTTGCCCATGCTGCTGATTCTGTGTGGCGTGATTGGCGGCCTGTTGGCATTTGGCATGATCGGCCTGTTTATCGGCCCAGTGGTGCTTGCCGTTTCATACCGCTTGCTCTCTGCCTGGATGAAGGAAACGCCGTTGCCAGAAATCATTGCGGATGCATCACCATCGCCAAACGATCGTCCGACACACTCGCAGTAAGAACGGCCGCCGCAGTGTGACACTTTAGCGCTGCGGCAAATCCATCAATAGATAAATAATCTTAATTATTTACATGCAACACCCACGGATTATTCTGATTTACTATGGGTAAGCGGCGATATTACATCAAATACTTTGACAACCTGCATCTCTGCGTAACAAATCCATTAAAAAAACGTTAACCATTAGGATGATTCTTAATGACTTAATGCCCCACAGCTTCTAGCATTATTCATGAAACGATTGTCAACCGTTGTCTTGCTGAACAAACGCTTTTTGTAAGGACAACGCGAGTTTGCCAATGAGGTTTCCTCCTCGTCAGAGCTAGTAACGAATTGCTGTGTGTAGTCTTTGCCCATCCCCTAAGGTGAGCATTTTTTTTGTGGTTTATCCTGTACTTTCCCGCTGCTGTTACTGAGAAATTGCGCCTCATCCTGTTTTTATCAATCTCCGCTTTGCAAGCGCGCATTAATGGATTATTTCTAACGTCTCTTTTTATCAGGAGTCATTTTCTATGTCACATTCCCCACTAGCACGCAGGGTGTGCCTGATTCTGGTCAGTCTGGCGGTCTACAACACCGCGATGGCCGACAGCCGGCCATTGACCAGCCTGGAAGGTAAAACCATGGGGACCTTTTACAGCGTAAAGATCAGCGGCGATCTGCCTGAAGATAAAGCGCATCTGCAACAAGAGATCGATGCCCTGCTTGAACAGGCCAACAACGATATTTCCACTTACCGTGAAGACTCCATTCTGTCGCGCTTTAACCGCTATCAAGGCAGCGATCCGCAACCCATTCCCGGCGGCATGGCAGACATTATTCTGGTGGCCCAGCGCATTGGCCGGGCGACAGACAATGCCATGGATATTACTGTGGGGCCGTTGGTGAATCTGTGGGGATTTGGGCCGCAAAAACAGCCGGTGACCATTCCTACTCAAGCGCAAATCGATGACGCCCGTCAGCGCGTCGGCTTGCAGCACCTTACGCTTACCAGCAACAGCAAGGGAGAGTGGCTGCAAAAAGATTTGCCGTCGCTGTATGTGGACCTCTCGACCTTGGGTGAAGGCTACGGTGCCGATCTGTTGGCGCAGTTGATGACACGCAAGGGCATTACCAATTATCTGGTTTCAGTCGGCGGTGCCATTTCAAGTCGCGGGGTCAATGGGCAAGGGATGCCGTGGCGGGTGGCGATTCAGAAACCTACCGATAAGGAAAACGCGGTGCAAGCGGCAGTCGATCTGCAAGGGTATTCCATCAGTACGTCCGGCAGCTATCGCAACTATTTCGAGCAGGACGGCAAACGCTATTCCCACGTCATCGACCCCAGCACCGGCCACCCCATCAATCATACGCTGGTGTCTGCCACGGTGATTGCCAAAACCGCGCTCGAAGCGGACGGTTGGGACACAGGGTTAATGGTATTGGGAACGGAAAAAGCGCTGAAAGTGGCCGAGCAGCACGGATTGGCCGTTTATCTGATCACCAAAACCGACAACGGATTCGAAACGGTGATGACTCCCCAGTTCAAAGCCTTCTTGCAACAAGAGGCTAAACCGTAACACCGGGTGAGGTTGCTGATAAACAGCCCTGCTCCCCCTCTCATTCCTCTCTCGTCATCCTCGGCGAAAGCCGGGGATCTCTGTGAGAATAAACGCGTTTCTTCTGCTCGAGATTCCCGCCTTCGCGAGAATGACAGTGGTGGAGGGAATGACGAGAGGTAAAGTGACTCAGTCATCAGTCTCAGGCCCCGGCTTTGCCGGGGCCTGCTACTACTGCACGATTACTTTTCTGCCAGCGTTAACCAGGTCTGCACCACGGTATCCGGATTGAGCGACAGGCTGTCGATGCCTTGCTCCATCAGCCAGATGGCAAAGTCTTCGTGATCGGAAGGGCCTTGTCCGCAAATCCCCACGTATTTCCCCTGTGCCTTGGCTGCTTTGATCGCCATCGAAAGCAGCGCTTTCACCGCGTCGTTGCGCTCATCAAACAGTTCAGACACCACGCCGGAATCGCGATCCAGCCCCAACGCCAAGTGCGTCATGTCGTTAGAGCCGATGGAGAAACCATCGAAGTGCGCCAGGAACTGATCCGCCAGCAGCGCGTTCGACGGGATCTCACACATCATGATCACCTTGAGGCCGTTCTCACCGCGCTTGAGCCCTTGCTGCGCCAGCTCAGCAACCACGGCTTCCGCCTGTGCCACAGTACGCACAAACGGGATCATCACTTCCACGTTGGTCAGCCCCATGTCATTACGCACGCGTTTCACCGCAGCACATTCCAAGGCAAAGCACGCTTTAAAATGCGGTGACACATAGCGCCCGGCACCACGGAAGCCCAACATCGGGTTTTCCTCATGCGGTTCATAGCGCTCGCCGCCCACCAGGTTGGCGTATTCGTTGGATTTAAAGTCGGACAGACGCACAATAACGCGTTTCGGCCAGAACGCCGCCGCCAGTGTGGCGATCCCTTCCGTCAGGCCCGCAACGTAAAACTCGACCGGATCGTCATAGCCCTGCATCAGCCCTTTGATCTCTTTTTGCAGTTCTGGCGTTTGACTGTCGAACTCCAGCAACGCACGCGGGTGCACGCCTATCATGCGGTTAATGATAAACTCCAACCGCGCCAGACCGACGCCATCGTTGGGCAGGCAGGCGAAATCAAATGCCCGATCGGGATTCCCCACGTTCATCATGATTTTCAACGGCACCGAGGGCATCTCGTTGACTTGTGAACTCTTGACCTGAAACTCCAGCAGATCGGCATAGACGTATCCGGTGTCCCCTTCCGCACAGGATACGGTGGCTTTTTCGCCGTCATGGAGACGCTCAGTCACATCGCCACAGCACACTATCGCAGGAATACCCAGCTCACGCGCAATAATCGCTGCGTGGCAGGTGCGCCCGCCACGATTGGTCACGATAGCCGCGGCTTTCTTCATGATCGGCTCCCAATCCGGGTCGGTCATGTCAGTCACCAGCACATCCCCCGCCTGCACCAGGTGCATTTCGCTGATATCCTGAATCACTTTTACCGGGCCGGCACCGATACGGTGACCGATGGCACGGCCTTCCGCCAGCACCTTGCCACGTTTAATCAGTTGGTAACGCTCCATCACCTGACCGTTGGAGCGTACCGTCTCTGGCCGCGCCTGTACGATGTAGAGCTTACCGGTGTGCCCGTCTTTCGCCCATTCGATATCCATCGGGCGACCGTAGTGTTTTTCAATCAGCAGCGCCTGATGCGCTAACGCTTCCACTTCGGTATCCGTCAGGCTGAAACGCACGCTCAGTTCTGCGGGCACATCCTCAATACGCACCTGCTTGCCGTGAGCCTGGCTGTCGGCATACACCATGCGGATTTTTTTCGAACCCATGGTACGGCGTACAATGGCTGGTTTTCGGTTAAGCAACGTCGGTTTGTGCACGTAAAACTCATCCGGGTTCACCGCCCCTTGCACCACCATTTCCCCAAGGCCGTAGGCGGACGTGATAAACACCACTTGATCGAAACCGGATTCCGTATCCAGCGTAAACATCACCCCCGATGCCGCCAGATCCGAACGCACCATGCGCTGCACCCCAGCGGAGAGCGCCACACCACGATGATCGTAGCCCTGATGCACACGATAAGAGATGGCGCGATCGTTAAACAACGAAGCAAACACATGCTTCACCGCCACCATCACCGCATCGATACCCTGCACATTGAGGAAGGTTTCCTGCTGCCCGGCAAAGGAGGCATCTGGCATGTCTTCTGCCGTCGCTGAAGAGCGCACCGCAAAAGAGGCCTCTTTTTCCCCTTCGGCCAGTTGATCGTAAGCCGCGCTGATTGCCTGCTCCAGTTCAGGCTGGAACGGTGTGTCGATAATCCACTGACGAATTTGCGCACCCGCTTTGGCTAGTTGGTTCACATCATCGATATCGGTACGATCCAGCAACTCATAGATTCGCTGGTTGATACCGCTCTGCGTAAGGAAATCGTTAAACGCCTGCGCCGTTGTCGCAAAACCATTGGGAACCGATACGCCAAGTTCTGACAAATGAGTGATCATCTCACCCAAAGACGCATTCTTGCCGCCCACCCGCTCAACGTCATGCATACCGAGCTGGTTATACCAAAGGACATTACGCAAATCAGGGCCGTTATTGGACATCGAAAATAATCCTTTCTGCATACGATTTCGGCCTGCATACCACAGGGTATGGAGACCATTAGGGATATGTAACATGTTGGTTGGGCAATTGCCTCAACGCCATGAATGTAGCATAGCGTTTAACAAACTTGGGAAAGGTGAATCGTTCAACCTATGAAATAAAAACGATTTCACTGCTGAATCTTGCTTAACGGGGTAAAAATACAATACTGTAAAAGTTTAACTGGTTTATCATGAAGATAATGAAATTGAGTTTCATTAAAAATATCGTTCAACGCCAATTTTTGAACGAGTTTAGTAACGCTTTTTCGCAGAAAAAAATGCAGGGGTTGATGTGGAAAGAAGCGTCTTTTATATCTCCGATGGTACCGCCATCACCGCTGAAGTATTAGGCCATGCGGTGCTTTCTCAGTTTCCTGTCAACACGGTCAGCTACACGCTGCCGTTTGTGGAAAGTGAAGAGCGCGCCAACGCGGTACGCGAGCGTATCAATACGCTCTACCAGCAAACGGGCGTGCGTCCTCTGGTGTTCTATTCCATCATTAGCCAGACGGTGCGGGATATTATTAACAGCAGCGACGGTTTTTGTCAGGATATCGTGCAGGCGCTGGTGGCGCCATTACAAGGAGAGCTCAATATTCCTCCCGCGCCGGAGGCCAATCGCACCCACGGTCTGACCGCTAAAAACCTCGGCAAATATGATGCGCGCATCGCCGCCATTGACTATACCCTCTCCCACGACGATGGCATTTCATTACGCAATCTCGATCAGGCGCAGGTGATTTTACTCGGCGTGTCCCGCTGCGGCAAAACACCCACCAGCCTGTACCTCGCCATGCAGTTTGGCATTCGCGCGGCCAACTACCCTTTCATCGCCGATGACATGGACAATTTACGCCTGCCTGAAGCGCTTAAACCGTTTCAACACAAACTGTTCGGCCTGACCATCAATGCCGAACGTTTGGCAGCGATCCGTGAAGAGCGGCGCGGCAACAGTCGTTATGCGTCGTTACGTCAGTGCCGAATGGAACTGAGCGAAGTAGAAGCGCTGTTTCGACGTCACCAGATCCCTTATCTCAACACGACAAACTACTCCGTGGAGGAGATTTCCGCCAAGATCATCGACATATTAGGCATGAGTAGTCGCATGTACTAGTACATTATCATTTTTTAACAAAAGCGGGTTGAATTGCCCCCTGATTCGGTTATCGTGGACGTCATGACTTCCCGACATGTCGTCGTAGCGAAGCAACCCATTTGGTAGGAGACGGGGAAAAACTGACACTCGCTTAGCGCCCAAGCGTCCCGCCGCCGTCTGACACGATGCGCGAGTCATTTCACCATAGCCTTATCTTCAGGAAGATAAACGCAGTGTGAGCGATGATTTATTTCTATGCGCGTTACCCCTTGGTTCAGCGGCGTTTCTTTGCGAGACGAACCGCCCTGCGACACGGTCCCCTGACCGACCCGTAAGCAGAGATATTGCATGTTAAAAACTGATGAGTTACGCAGCCAGCGGCTCGATCGTCTGATCGCGCCGCAGGTGCTGCTGGCGCAATTGCCGGTTACACCTGCGGTTGCGGAAAACATGACAACGTCACGAAATAGGATAGAAAATATTCTTACCGGAAAAGATCCCCGGTTGCTGGTGATCGTTGGCCCCTGTTCTATCCACGATGTTGATGCTGCGCTCGATTATGCACGGCAGCTCGCTACACTGCGTGCCCGCTATCAGGATCGGCTGGAAATCGTGATGCGCACCTATTTTGAAAAGCCGCGCACCGTTGTCGGCTGGAAAGGGTTAATTTCCGATCCTGCCCTTGATGGCAGCTATCAGGTCAATCACGGTCTGACATTGGCACGCCGTCTGCTGCTGGATATCAACGCGCTTGGTCTACCAACAGCAACAGAATTTCTGGATATGGTCACCGGGCAATACATTGCCGATATCATCAGTTGGGGAGCCATTGGCGCGCGAACCACGGAAAGCCAGATCCACCGCGAAATGGCCTCCGCCCTCTCCTGCCCAGTGGGTTTCAAAAATGGCACCGACGGCAATCTGCGCATCGCTATTGATGCCATCCGCGCCGCGCGCGCGTCGCATCTGTTTTTATCGCCAGATAAACAAGGGCAGATGACCATCTACCAGACGCACGGCAACCCCTATGGCCACATCATTCTGCGCGGCGGGAAAAATCCCAATTATCACGCTGCCGATATTCAGGCCGCTTGCGAACTGCTGCGCGAATTCGCTTTGCCATCACAGTTGGTGGTGGATTTTAGCCACGGCAACAGCTACAAACAGTACCAGCGACAAATGGATGTGTGTGCCGATGTGTGTCAACAGATACGTTCGGGTTCGCGCGCCATTGCAGGTGTTATGGTGGAAAGCTTTCTGGTTGAAGGTCAGCAACCGTTGGCTGCGTCGCAAACGCTGGTTTACGGCAAATCGATTACCGATGGCTGCCTGAGCTGGCAGGACACTGAAACCCTGCTTGCACAGTTAGCCGATGCGGTAGACAGCCGCTTCTAACGCCCTACTGCCTTTCAACCGCGCACGGCCATTTCTGGTCGTGCGCTGCCGCTCCATCATCCTCTGCTGGCTTACCTGTTTCCGACGTATTAAGAAATCTTCACTTGATGTCACCTTTCGGCAACATGAAAATGATTCTCATTTATTAAGTTAATTATTTCTAATACGATAATATCCATCGCAGAACGACCACAGGAACAGACAATGCCGAACGCGATTTATGCTCAATACCTGCAAGCCAAAAACAACAATCCCCGCCAGTACGCTCGTGATATCGCCACGGCGCTCGGCATCAGTGAAGCAGTGTTGACGCACGCACGCGTCGGTCATGATGCGCAACGCTTGCAAGGGGATGCCAAGCGCTGGCGCTGGAGAAGGTGGGCCAGACCAAGTCCATCACGCGCAACACCTATGCGGTGCACGAACAGGTTGGCGTTTACCAAAATCAACATTTGGACGGCCATGCGGGGCTGATCCTCAATCCTTACGCTCTGGATCTTCGCCTGTTTTTGCATCAGTGGAATGTGGCATTCAGCCTGCGGGAAGAGACCGCACGCGGCGAGCGTCAGAGCATTCAATTTTTTGACCATCAGGGTGATGCTATCCTGAAGGTGTATGCCACCGAACAGACCGATATGACGGCATGGGACGCCTATCTGGCCGAATTTGTCACGGACGTTAACCCTGAGGTGCAGTTACGTCCGGAAACCCCGGCGGCCACTCAGGCTCCCAGCATCGACCAGGCGGCATTTGAAGCCGAATGGCGTGCCATAACGGACGTACACCAATTTTTCATTCTACTTAAACGCTACAATCTTACGCGTCAACAGGCTTTCCGCGCCGTTAAAGACGATCTGGCCTGTCGGGTCGATAACAGCGCCCTGTCGCAGGTTCTGGCCGCAGCGCAGCAAGATCAAAACGACATCATGGTGTTCGTTGGCAGCCGTGGCTGCGTACAGATTTTCACCGGCCCTATCGCCCGGGTGGAGAAAATGGCGCAGCACGCGGAATGGATCAACATTTTCAACCCGGATTTCATCCTGCACCTGATTGAAGATGCGATTGTCGAAAGTTGGATCACCCGTAAACCGACCGCAGACGGTGTCGTCACCAGCCTGGAACTCTATGCGGCTGATGGCACGCAAATCGCACAGCTGTTTGGCCAGCGCACCGAAGGCACGCCAGAGCAGGTACAATGGCGCAAACAAATCGAGGCGCTCACCGTAAATAAGGAACTGGTCACATGAAAAACTGGCTTTACGCACTGCTCCTGACGCTGCCACTAGGTGCCAGCGCCAATGAGAGCATCGTCTCCATTGGCGGTCGATGTCACCGAAATCATCTATGCGCTTGGCGCTGAGCAGCAGCTTATCGCTCGCGACAGCACCAGCACGCACCCGGCCGCAACGAAAGCGCTGCCAGATGTTGGCTATATGCGTCAGTTGAATGCGGAAGGCATTCTGTCGTTAAAACCGTCGTTAGTGATTGCCAGTGAGTTGTCACAACCCTCTCTGGTGCTCAAGCAAGTGGCAGACAGCGGCGTCAAGGTGATCATGGTGCCTGCACAACCGACGCTGGACAGCATTCCGGAAAATCGACACGATTGCACAGGCGTTGCACAAAGAGAGCGAAGGCAAAGTGCTGACCGACCGTTATCAGCAGCAGGTGTCCGCCGTGGCACAGCAACCGCTGCCCGTCAAAGCGCTGTTTGTTCTCAGCCACGGTGGCATGACCGCCATGGCGGCAGGGAAAAATACGCCCGCCGAAATGCTTGGCTTTACGCTGGAAACCCCTGCGCTGTTAACCACGCTGCGTCACGCCGCCAAGCAGATAAAATGAGACTACGGCAACGTCCCCGCCTGGTTCTGGCGGGGCTGATGTGTTTCACTCTGCTGCTAATGCTGGGTGCCGCCAATATGGGGGCACTCACCCTCTCCTTCCGCCAACTGTGGCATGCTCCGATCAGCGACCCGCTGTGGCATATCTGGCTCAATATTCGCCTGCCGCGCGTCCTGCTGGCACTGCTGGTGGGCAGCGCGTTCGCCGCGGCCGGCGCCGTGATGCAGGGGCTGTTCCGCAACCCTCTGGCTGACCCCGGCTTGCTGGGTATCAGCAGCGGAGCGGTGTTGTTTGTCGCGTTTGCGCTGTTGGTGCCTTTGGGGCTGCCTCCGTTATTAGCACTCTACAGCCCGATGTTGGCCGCCTTCGCCGGCAGTCTGGCGGTGACAACCATCCTGTTTATGCTGGGACGCGATGAACGTAGCGGCGTTACGCGTCTGCTGTTAACCGGTATTGCCCTGAATGCGTTGTGTGGGGCAGCGGTTGGCGTACTGACCTACATCAGTAACGATCAGTAATTGCGTCAGTTTTCACTGTGGGGCATGGGCAGCCTGGGACAAGCGCAGTGGCCGGTGTTGCTGGTTGCCGCTTCGCTGGTCGTTCCCGCGATGGTGTGCGTACAGTGCAATGCCCGCAAACTCAATCTGCTCCAGTTGGGTGATGAAGACGCACACTATCTGGGCGACCAAGCTGATATTACTGCTGCTCAGCGCGCTGCTGGTGGGCACCGCGGTAGCGGTCAGCGGCGTGATTGTGTTTATCGGACTGGTTATCCCGCATCTGGTTCGCATGAACCTGAGTGCCGATCACCGCTGGTTGCTACCCGGCTCAGCGCTGGCAGGCGCGGGGTTGCTTATCGCGGCCGATACGTTGGCTCGCACGGTGCTGGCTCCGGCGGAAATGCCCGTGGGTTTGCTCACCAGTCTGATAGGCGGTCCCTACTTCCTATGGCTCATTGTCACGCACAAGGGACGAACCCATGACTAATCGCCTGACGGCCCAACATCTGCACTATCAGGTCGCCGGACGCACATTGATTGATGATGTTTCGTTGGACATCAACTGCGGTGAGATCGTCGCGATTATTGGCCCGAATGGTGCGGGAAAATCCACGCTGCTGCGTCTGCTCACCGGCTATCTGGCAGCCGACAACGGTGAATGTCAGTTGGCCGGAAAAGCGCTCACAGACTGGCAGCCTGATGCTTTGGCACAAACCCGCGCCGTAATGCGTCAGCACGGTGCGCTGAATTTTCCGTTTAGCGTGCGCGACGTGGTTGCCATGGGACGTGCGCCCTATCGCCACGATCGTGCAGGTGGCAGCGTGGTCGATCATGTCATGGCGTTAACCGAATGCACGGCGCTGGCCCAACAGGATTATCGCCATCTTTCCGGCGGGGAACAGAAGCGCGTGCAGTTGGCACGCGTGCTGGCGCAGTTATGGCACCCGACACCGACGCCCTGCTGGCTGTTTCTCGATGAACCGACATCGGCACTCGATCTCTATCATCAGCAACACCTGCTGCGTCTGCTTAAGCGGCTTACACAACAGCAGCCTCTTGCGGTGTGCTGCATCCTGCACGACCTGAATCTGGCCGCGCTGTATGCCGATCGCATTGCACTGCTGCATCAGGGAAAACTGGTGGCACAAGGCACGCCGCAGGCGGTATTGCAAAGCGAAACGCTCACGCAGTGGTATCAGGCCGACGTGCTGGTACATCCGCATCCAGACGACGCGACGCCGCAAGTTTTTCTGCGCCGTTAGCCTAGCTCGAACAAGACACTTCCAACGCTTTACCCCACGCTGGCGGTGCTGCCGCCAGCGATTCGTATTCAGGCTGTTCATCATAAGGACGAGAAAGCGCCTGATGCAGCTGCGTCAATGGGCCTACATCATCCTGCTCTGCTGCTTCAATCGCTTGCTGCGCCAAATAGTTACGCAGGATATATTTTGGATTAGCCGCTTTCATGCTGCGCTGGCGTTCAGCGTCACTCTGCGTCTCCTGCGCCAGACGTGCGCGATAGTCGCGAAACCAAGCGTCAAATGCGGCTCGGTCGATGAACCGGTCACGTAACGGCGACTCGGCATCCTGCACATTGGTATCACTCAGCAGACGGAAAGTACGGGTATAGTCACTGCGCTCACGCGCCATCAAGTTCAGCAATCCCACCAATAGATCGTTATCTCTCTGGCATCCGCATCGAAAAAACCCAACTTGGCGCGCATAAGTTGACCAAAATGCGTCATCAGGGCCGGTTCATAGCAACCCAGCGCGGTTTCAAGTGATTCCACCGACAACAATCCAGAGAGTGCCTGCGCCAAGCGATGCAAATTCCACAGTGCTACTGCGGGCTGGTTGTCAAAGGCATAACGACCGTTGTAATCGGAGTGATTACAGACAAAGTCAGGTTGGTAGCCATCCATAAAACCGTAGGGGCCATAATCGAACGTCAGGCCAAGGATCGACATATTGTCCGTGTTCATCACGCCGTGGGCGAACCCCACCGCCTGCCAATGGGCAACCATGCGCGCCGTGCGTTCGACTATATCGGTAAACCAAAGCGAGTAGCGTTGTTCATCGTGCTGCCACTGTGGCCAGTGGTGCGTGATAGCGAAATCGGCCAGTTTTTTCACCTGCTCCGGCTGACGCGCATAGTAAAAATGCTCAAAATGCCCAAAACGCAGATGACTTTCGGTAACACGCATCAGCATCGCACCCTGCTCCTGCTGTTCGCGCTGAACGGGTTCACCGCTGATAACGATCGCTAAGGCGCGCGTGGTAGGAATGCCCAGATGATGCAGAGCTTCCGACGCGAGAAACTCGCGAATAACCGATCGCAGCACCGCGCGACCGTCTCCCATGCGCGAATAGGGGGTCAACCCTGCCCCTTTCAGGTGCCACTCCATGCTGGTGCCGTTCGCCAGTCGCTGCTCACCTAGCAAAATCCCCCGCCCATCGCCCAGTTGTCCGGCCCATACGCCAAACTGATGGCCACTATAAACCTGCGCCAACGGCAGCATACCGGGCAGCAGCGTCTTTCCTTGCCAGATGTCAATATGTTCAGGATGAAACCAACGGGCAGGCACCCCTAATTGCTCCGCCAGTTCCACGCTGTGATACAGCAAGCGCGCCCCCTGTAACGGTGTGGGCGAAAGCGCCGTGTAACATCCGGGCAAGGCGTCATGGTAGTGATGGGTAAATCGTAATCCCTGTGTCATCGTCGTTCTGTCACTCTACAGCGTCTGTCAAACTTGAGTGTAGAACGTCAACAGGGAAATAAACACGGATGAAATACAGGGATACTGGTTTACGCCGCCGGAGTCAGTTCCTGTTCCAACGCATCCATCGGGATGGCAGGCCACAGCTTGCCTTGTATCGCATCCACCTTGAGGTGATGCACTTTTTTCAGATGTTCGAGCGTATCAATCCCTTTAACTATCACCCCGAGACCCTGCTGGTGGCTTTTCATCACGTTAAGCAACGGGTCCATGATCAGATCCGGTGCCGGACGCGAAAGAATATCCCACACCAGTTTAGGATCGATTTTCACATAGCTCAGCAAACCATCGTGGAACGCCTTGAGGTTTACCTTACCTGAGCCGAAATTATCCAGCCACAGGGGAAACATGTTACTCAGCTCGGTGATACCAAGGTTTCCTTTACCTTCGCCGAGGTGAGGAAACGCCTCATTAATTTCCAGATGGACAAAGGGTAACGCGCGGATCGCGTTGCAGCGTGGAATCGATGCCATCAGCAGTTCGGCGCAATGCTTCTCAATGCGCCACACCAACAAAAACCGGTGCAGTTTGAGCCACTCCGCTTTGCGTTGGATGATATCGATTTGTTCATCCAGCAACGCCAGTTTTTGCGACGTGGTCAACATACTCGTCAGGATATCGCCAGGCACGGTGAGTTTGCCATCCGCACTATTGAAACACCCAGTCATTTCCAAGGCCAATAGCCGCTCATCCCGGCTATAGATGGGCCAGAACAGGTATTCACTTTGGTAGTCAACGTCTAACGTGATTTTCATGATCGATGTCTGCGGAGATAAGCGTTCAATATCACTCTAGCGCCAACGATGAGCGCTCAACAATCCCTTTTTCATTATCCTGATGCTCCCCTTACACTGATGTCACGCTGTTAACGAATATCCTGCTTTACCGAATATTCTCAGCCAACCACGCATTCACCTGTTGCAGCTCAGGCTGCTGTTCGGGAAAGTGTTCAAGCAGTGCTTCGCCCGCCGCGATAATGTCGGACACACGGTATGCGCGGCCCTGCAAGGCCTGCGCCAGTGCTTCTAGCGGCGCGGGGTTCAGGCTGTCCGTAAACAGCTGGCTGCGCGTGATGACACCGCGATCGACATCCATGTGCAGTTCAATACCGCCCCACGGGAAACGGGTATCTAACGTATGGGTAAAATCTGGTGCCTGGCCAAAATTCCATTCCCAGCTGCTTTGCTTGGCAAACTGTTCGCGAAAGCCGGGAAGATCGGGCATTTGTGCGAGTGAGATGTGCTCAGTTGTGCAGTTGTCCGCGTAATAGGCAAAAAACGCGTCACGTATCGCCTCATACACTTGTGCATGATCGACCGTCGGCAACAGTTCCACCAAATTGGCAACCCGGGAGCGGACTGAGGTAATACCTTTGGCCTGTAATTTCTTCACATCTGGGTTGAGGTAATTTGCCAGACGGGAAAGATCGGCATTGAGCAATAGCGTGCCGTGGTGAAAGCCACGATCCTTGGTTTCCCGGTAGGCAGACCCCGAAACCTTACGTTCACCGTCAGGCGTATCCACCACCAGATCGTTACGCCCTGAAGCCGAAGCCGCTACGCCTAGCGCAGTCAGTGCATTAAGAATGATGGCGGTTGAAACACTTTTATCGTAACCCGGCTTTCCTGCCATAAAGGTAAAGCAGGTGTTGCCCAAATCATGAAAAACGGCGCCGCCACCGCTGCTGCGACGCGCCAGCTTGATGCCATCCTCCTCCATCTTGCGCGTATTGCACTCTTTCCACGGGTTTTGCGCCCGACCAATCACCACGGTTTCCGCATTGCGCCAGAGAAACAGCACGTGCTGCGTGGGGGACATTTGGCGAAAGATGCACTCTTCGACGGCCATATTAAACCAGGGATCGTAAGAGTCAGACGGCAACAAACGGAGTGAAGACATTGAGGCTCCATGCGCAAACGGCCTGCCAACATCGACAGCCGTCACTTGAGAGTGGAATCAGATTCGGCGCGCCTGCCAGTAGGCCCGCTTCCAATAGACGTTATCCAATGACGATCGCATTACACCCTGGCTGGTCGAGGCGTGAATAAACTGATAGTCTTTATCATAAATACCCACATGCAATCCGCTGCTGCCGCTGCCGGTTTTGAAAAACACCAAATCGCCCGGCAACAGGTCGTCCCGGTCAATGCGTGAACCCAATTCCGTTTGCGCCTCGGTGGTGCGCGGCAGTTGCATACCGAAACGATCGCGAAAGGTTAAATAGACAAAACCAGAGCAATCGATGCCACGGTGATCCAGCCCGCCATAGCGATACGGCGTACCACGCCACTGCGTGAGCTGTTCGTTAAGTTGGCTTATCACCATGATGGAGTCGCCCAGACGCGGATTCTGCGGTGGAGCGCGATGGCTGCTGCACCCAACCAAAAACAAACTTGCGATCAGCAACCCCTGAATCAAGCGCATCTGCGGTATCCTGCGAGTATCGGTTCGTTTTCTTGTTCACCGCATCTTGCGGGGAATGTCACGCTATCAGAATGATATTACAGCCTAATTTAGCGTTGATTTCACTGTTTTGGCAAGCCTGACGCAGTAAATGACCGGTTACTCGGACACCGGCACCAGCCAGTCGCTCTCGCCAACGCGATGACGTTGGAAGTCGATGCCGAAAACCGGGGCCAGTCGTTCAGGCTGCATGACGTCTGCCGCATCGCCAGCATCAATCAGCTTATCTTTTGAAATCAACCAGATATCATCAGCCTGCTGTAAGCTGTGATTTAAATCATGAGCGCTGGCTAGCACAATCAATCCTGCCTGACACAACACTTTCAGCATGGCATCAAGCGCCACGCGTTGCGCTACGTCCAGACCGGTGGCGGGCTCATCGAGCACCAACAGACGAGCATAAGGATTCAGCGAAGGCCATACTTGCAAGAATACGGCAGCAAGGCGTACACGTTGCCACTCTCCGCCGGACAGCTCCGTCAACGGACGCGTCAATTTATCCGTTAACATCAGACGCGTGGCAAGTTGGGCAACCACCTCATCGACCGCCATGACACTCACCTGCTTCGGCTGGTGCAGCGCCAGATACTGGAACACGGGCATCAACGCACTGGGGTTTTGCTGCTGCGACAGATAAGCGCGACGCAACGCCAGATCTCGCGCAGATAAATCGGCAATCGGCATGCCGTCCAGTTCCACGCGCCCTTCGCCGTCCAGCAGCCCGGAAACCCGTGCCAGCAACGTGCTTTTCCCTGAACCATTGGGTCCGACCACGTGAATCAACCGACCGGCATAGGCGCTGACGCTGATGGATTGTAAAAGCCGCCCGCAGGCAACGTGGGTCAGACGCAGCGCGCAGGGAACGTGATGCTTTATCTCTTGCGTCAACAATTACTCGGCCACCGCAGCATCAATGGCGTTAACAATCATTTTGTCATCCGGGGCTATATCGGGCGAGAAACGTTGGATCACCTGACCATTGCGCCCGATCAGGAATTTTTCAAAGTTCCACAGAATATCTTCAGGGTGCTTGGGCGCCCGACCTTTATTGAGTAAACGCTCATAAAAACCGCTAAGCAGATTTCCCTTGGCTTTGGGCTGTGCGGCAATCAGGTGACGGTACAGGGGATGACGTTGCTCGCCATTTACCTCAATCTTGCTGAACATCGGGAACTGCACGCCAAAGGTGGCACAGCAAAATTCCTGAATCTCGGCGTCGCTGCCCGGCTCTTGTCCGGCGAACTCATTGGAAGGAAACCCCAGTACCACCAAGCCGCGCTCGTGATAGGTTTCATACAGTTTTTCCAACGCATCGTACTGTTTGGTTAAACCGCATTTGGAGGCCACATTAACAATCAGTGCGACCTGTCCCTGATAAGCGCCAAAGGTGGTCGCCTCGCCGTTAATGGTAGTCAACGGGATTGCATAGATGTCGTTACTCATAGTCACCTTCCTGTTGTACGCCATTAGGTTACATTTACCGGATTACGCCGGCGCAGCAGCAGCCAGATAAACAACGGTGCGCCGAGCGTCGCGGTGATCACACCGATGGGCAACTCGGCCGAGGGGATCATTACGCGCGCCATGGTGTCAGAGAGCGAGAGCGTCATGGCACCCGCCAGCCCGCAGCCCGTCAGCAAGTAGCGTTGATCGGTCAACCCCATCAGGCGCAGCGCGTGGGGTACAATCAGCCCGACAAACCCGATAACACCGGCCAGCGCAACGCTAATCCCCACCAGAATGCCCACCACCAGCACCAAAAGGTTACGCCAGCGATAAACAGAGATCCCCAACTGCCGCGCCTGAATCTCACCCAGCGAAAGGCGGTTGAGCGTCTGTCCCTGACGGCTTAACCACGCCAGACAGGGTAGCAATGCCACCATCAACCACCCATAGCGCCAGTCAACGCCGCTGAATCCGCCCAGCATCCAATACATCAGTTGGCGTAGATCCAGACTGGTACTGAAATAGACGACCCAGGTCATCACTGCGCTGCACACAATCCCCAGCGCCACGCCAATCAGCAGCAAACGCGCATTGGAAATGTGACGTCGGGCAAAATGTAATAGCAAGAATGTGGTGGCTAGCGCCCCCACAATAGCGCCAACGCTCAGCACCCAGACGGGTTGCACCCCCTGCCCCAGCAGGACGCCAAGTACCAGCGCCACGCCAGCGCCATTAGCAACGCCCAGCAAGCCCGGCTCTGCCAGTGGGTTATCGAAAATGGCCTGCATCACGGCCCCTGACATCGCCAGGCTCGCCCCCACCAGCATCACCGCCAGCGTTCTCGGCATACGCAACTGCCAGATGAAAACACGCTGGGCATCATCCCACCATGCCCAGGGCATCACCCAACGATCGCCAGCACATAACCCGATGATCACGGTCACTCCCGCCAGTAGCGCCAACACCACGATGCGTTGACGGTCGTGATAACGCTGGCGTAAACGTAACAGCGAGTATCCCTTGTTCAATGACTGCATAACGCTATCCTGTACACTGCGGTCACACCCGCAAACTCAACTCTGCTTAACTCGACCGTCATTTCGTGTAGCGTCACTGCACGCCGTTCATCTCGCTAAGGCATTCCAGGTGTCGAATAGCGATCAAAACGCCACTTTACGCCGCCCAGTCAACCAGGCGCCGACAAACTCTGGCACCACTGCCGTCGCCGCGCCGTAGATTTTTTCATCAAACTGGCTCTCTACCTGACTCGGCTCGAGATTCAGTTCTATGGTGTAAGCACCATGGGTGTGCGCTTCATGAACAAATCCCGCAGCCGGATAAACATGCCCGGAAGTCCCGATAGCGATGAAATAATCGGCTTGCGCCAGCGCCTGATAGATACGTTCCATACCAAGTGGCATTTCTCCGAACCACACCACGTGCGGGCGCAGCGGCGCGGGAAACTGGCAGCAGTGGCAGCGTTCATCGGCAGCGATATCACCGGTCCAGTCGATAACCTGTCCACTCTGGCAACAGCGCACCTTAAGCAATTCGCCGTGCATATGAACAACCCGCTGACTGCCCGCACGCTCGTGCAGATTATCGATATTTTGCGTCACCAACAGGAAGTTATCTCCGAGCGCCGCCTCAAGATTAGCTAACGCCAGATGCGCTGCGTTGGGCACCACCTCTGGCTGCTGCAACTGCTTACGGCGCGCGTTGTAAAACGCCTGCACCAGTTGCGGATCGCGTTGAAATCCTTCCGGCGTGGCGACATCTTCCACCCGGTGCTCTTCCCACAGGCCATCCGCCGCACGAAAGGTGCGAATGCCGGATTCCGCTGAAATCCCCGCGCCGGTCAGAACCACCACACGCGGGCTTTTTGATTCATTCACCGCCAGATAATCCTTATGGAAAATACGTGAACGCAGACGCTGCTGACGCAGTCGCTTTCCTTGATGAAACCGGATCTCCTTTGACGCGTATGCATGTCTGCTCCTGTGAAAGCTGGGTGGAAAGTGTCTAACGCTGCCAGCTTGATTGCCAATAAGCATTTATCGCTAAAAAAACTACTGCGAAGAAAAGTGCAGCAGGGCCGCGCCCCGAACGCCACCTGCATCACCGTAGCGCGCCTTCTCAATGCGCGGTAAGCGCGCAACCGGCAGCAAATACTCAGGCAACCGCGTCGGGAGAAACTGATAGATCTCGTCAAAGTTAGACAAACCACCACCCAGCACCAGCAAGTGGGGGGTCAAACATCGTCAACAGATTCCACACGCAGGCCGCCAGCACGCTCATATAGCGATCGACGTGCGCCAGCGCATTTGCTTCACCCGCCCGATAGTGGCGAATAATGGTGACAGCATTAAGACTTTCGCCATAGGTATGCGCATAAAGCCATTCAAAACCTCGGCCAGAAATATAGTTTTCAATACAGCCAGATTGACCACAGCCGCATTTCACCCGAGGGATATCCTCCCCCATAATATCCAGCGCATCCACCGGTAGCCGGAAATGGCCGAATTCGCCGGTGATGCCGTTGCGACCATCAATCACTTCGCCGTTAATCACCAGACCGCCACCGACACCGGTGCCAAGGATCCCACAGGATACTGACGGAATTCACCCTCCCAGGCTTCCGAAAGGGCAAAGCAGTTGGCATCGTTGGTCATGCGCACATCGCGCTGTAACAGGCGTTGCAAATCCGCCTGTAGCGGTTTTCCCATAGTTGCAGGCAGGTTAGCGGTAAACAGCGCACCATCATCCCCGCCACGCATACCGGGAATACCGACGCCGACATTCCCTTGTTTGCCCGTCAACGCATCGGCTTCCTGCGTGAGTGCAGCAAAGGCCGCCAGCAACGCCTCATAGTCATTACGCGGCGTAGGCACCCGTTTTTGCCATACGGACCTCATATCCGCATCAAAGACGCCAACTTCAATCTTACTGCCGCCCAGATCAAAACCATAATACATGGCTCACTCCTCTGTGGCTAAATAGGTTATGCGATTGCAAGGGGCCGTAGCGCTATTGCCCGCTTAACACACGAGCGGGCTCAATGCGGCTGGCGCGCCGCGCCGGATACCAACTGGCCAGCAAGCTCAACGCCACGGCGGTGAGCAGTACCAAAACCACATCCATCATGTGCAATTCTGACGGCAGAAAATCGATAAAATAGATATCGCCAGACAGAAAATGGTGTCCGGTCAGCGATTCAATCCCGCGCATGATCGCACTCAGTTGCAGCGTCGCAACCACCCCGATCACGGCACCGATCACACAGCCAAGCAGGCCTGCCAGCAGTCCATACCAGATGAAAATGGCACGGATCAGCCTGTCGCTCGCCCCCAAGGTGCGCAATACGGCAATATCGCTGCTTTTGTCTTTCACCGCCATCACCAGCGTGGAAACAATGTTAAAACAGGCAACGCCAATCACCAGTACCATCGCTAAATACATGATAGTCCGAATCATCTGGATGTCGCGGTACATGTAACCGTAGGTGCCAATCCAGTCACGAATATAGATATAGGTGTCGGTCACTTTCCCCGCGTCACGCACCAGTTTGCTGGCGGCAAACACGTCATCGACCTTGATGGCAATGCCGCTGACATCATCACCCATGTCAAGATACTGCTGCGCGTCAGCAAGCGGGATCAACGCCAAACTGTGATCGAGTTGCCCGCTGAGTTGCAGAATACCGCTCACGTGCAGGCGAATGCGCTTCGGCTGCAACAGCTTCATTTGCGGATCGCTGTTGGGGATCATCACCGTCACCCAATCCCCGGTTTTCACCTCAAGCGCCTGCGCAACGCCCTTGCCGAGAATAACCTGCTGCTCACCCGCTTTGAAATTGGCCCACGCATTTCCTGCCACGAACGTTGGCAAAGTACTGAGGCGTTGTTCCTGTTGCGGATCGACGCCTTTCATCTGTATCGCGCGCAGTCTGGCACCGCTCTCCAGCAGCCCGGTAAAATGCACATAGGGCGCAGCGGCAACGATGCCAGGCACCTGCTCAATTTTAGGCAACATGTTCTGCCAGCCGGTGAAGGGCGGATTGACCGGTTCCATTTCACCATGAGGCACCACTGCCAAAATACGATTTTTCAATTCACGTTCGAAGCCGTTCATGGCGCTGAGGCCGACGATCAGCACCGCCACCCCGAGCGCAATACCGATGGTGGAGATCACCGAAATCAGGGAAACCATGCCACCGCGCCGACGGCCCCGGCTAAAACGCAGCCCAATCAGCAGGGAGAGCGGGGGAAAACTCATTGCGCGGCTCCCATCAGGGTTAACTCTTGCTGAAGTTGCCCATCACGCATTTCCAACTGGCGACGCAAACGCGCAGCCAGCGACAAATCGTGAGTCACCACCAGAAACGCGGTGCCCTGACGCACGTTTAATTCGCCCAGCAGTTCAAAAATGGTATCTGCCGTGCGCTGATCGAGGTTACCCGTAGGCTCATCCGCCAGCACCAGCAACGGGTTATTCACCAGCGCGCGGGCGATGGCCACGCGCTGACGCTCTCCGCCGGACAATTCGCTGGAACGGTGCTCGCGCCGTGCATCCAGCCCCACGGCGGCCAGCATAGCGCGCGCCTGATCCTGCGCCTGCGCGGGCGGCGTGTTGCCAATCAGCAGTGGCATCGCCACGTTTTCCAACGCGGTGAAATCCGGCAGTAAATGGTGAAACTGGTAGATAAAGCCCAGTTCACGGTTGCGCAGCACCGATTTAGCGGCGGCGGAGAGCCCACTGAGCGCCTGACCTTTGAAGATAACATCACCCGTGGTGGGCGCATCCAGCCCGCCCAGCAGATGCAACAGAGTACTTTTCCCCGAACCGGAACTACCGACAATCGCCATCATTTCGCCGGCTTGCATGCTGAATGTCACATGACACAGCACTTCGGTGGACAGCTTCCCTTCCTGGTAGGTTTTGCACAGGTCATTACATTGCAACAACAGGGAATCATTCATAGCGTAAAGCCTCTGCGGGATGAACGGCGGCGGCGCGCCAGGAAGGATAAAGGGTAGACAGCAGGGCAACGATCATCGCCACTAGCGCGATGGTCACCACCTGCACCGCATCAATATGAACTGGTAGCGCGTCACCATCCAGCAACAGCCCCAATGCCGGGATCAGCGTATTGAGCTGGCTAGCCAGCAGCGTACCCAGCACTGCGCCCAACAGCGCGCCAACCACCCCGGCGCTTCCCCCCTGCACCATAAACACCGCCATAATCTGGCGTTGGGTCAGCCCCTGCGTTTGCAAAATGGCCACCTCACCCTGCTTTTCCATCACCAACAACCCCAACGACGTAATGATATTGAACGCCGCGACGGCGACGATCAGGCTCAACAACAGCCCCATCATATTTTTTTCCATGCGAACGGCCTGAAACAGTTCGCCCTTGCGCTCACGCCAATCTTTCATCACCAATCCTTGTGGCACTGGCTGCGCACTGAACGCCACAATATCCAACGGGTTTTCCAGCCACAGGCGCCAGCCGGTTATGTGCCCGGTCGGGTAACGCATCAGACGCGACGCATCCTGCTGATTCACCAGCATCTGGTAACCATCCACTTCACTACCTGCGGCAAAGGTACCTGCTACGGTAAACAAGCGCTGGCTGGGAATGCGCCCCATTGGCGTGAGTTGGCTGGCACTGGTAACCATAATACGCAGTTGTTCACCGCGTTTAACCCCAAGTTGAGAGGCCAACTGCTCGCCAAGGATCACCTGGTATTCACCCGGTTGAAGTTGAGTGAGCGAGGTATTTTTCAAAAAACGCGACAAAGGCTCGGGTTCATCGGGATTAATGCCCAGCATTACTCCGACTGCCACACTGCGCGCGCTTTGCAACACCACTTCGCCCGTGGTGATTGGGGCTATGTGCATTACGCCCTGTAAGGTGCTCAACGATGATGCAGGCAATGCCTGCGGGTCGAGTGAACCGCTCGCTGTGGTCACCACCGCCTGCGGCATCAATCCCAGGATGCTCTCCTCAAGCTCCTGTTCAAATCCGTTCATCACCGACAATACGGTCACCAGCGCCATGACGCCTAACTTGATGCCAATGGCCGATAACCAGGAGACAAATCGCCCAAAGCGATCCGATGCTCGCCCACGCATATAACGCAGGCCAATAAATAAAGCGACAGGTTGATACATGAAATCCGTCTGGATAAGGTTGCTAAAGCAAAGTGATCAAGGATAATAAAGGGTCATATCACTTTATGGAACCCTACCCCGCTTTCTACACTGCTTTTTCTTATGCTGGAACGGGGCAACACCAGATATTCGGAATATGCCTGAAAAAAATCGCTATGCTCTGCCCGTAAAAGCGGGTGAACAACGTCTGTTAGGCCAACTAACCGGCGCTGCCTGTGCCGTCGAGTGTGCCGACATCATTGAACGCCACGCCGGGCCGGTTGTGCTTATCGCACCCGATATGCAAAACGCGCTGCGGCTACGCGATGAACTTCAGCAGTTTACGGCGCATCCGGTCACCACGTTGTCTGACTGGGAGACGCTGCCTTACGACAGTTTCTCGCCGCATCAGGAGATCATCTCGGCGCGTCTCTCCACACTCTATCACCTCCCTGACATGACTCGCGGCGTGCTGGTGTTGCCGGTCAATACGCTAATGCAGTTGGTGTGCCCGTACACCTTCCTGCACGGTCATGCGTTGATGGTGAAAAAAGGACAACGCCTGTCGCGCGATAAACTGCGCGCGCAGTTGGAGCAGGCAGGCTATCGCAGTGTCGATCAGGCGATGGAACACGGGGAGTTCGCCACGCGCGGTGCGCTGCTGGACCTCTTCCCCATGGGCAGTGAAGAGCCCTACCGCATCGATTTTTTCGATGATGACGTAGATAGCCTGCGCGTATTTGATGTTGATAACCAACGCACGTTGCACGAAGTGGCACAAATCAGCCTGCTGCCTGCGCATGAATTCCCTACCGACAAAAATGCCATCGAACGCTTTCGCAGCCAGTGGCGCGAAATCTTTGAAGTGCGTCGTGATGCCGAGCATATTTATCAACAGATCAGCAAAGGCACCTGGCCTGCGGGCATTGAATATTGGCAGCCGCTGTTTTTTGAACAGCCGCTCAGCACGCTGTTCAGCTATCTCCCCAGCAATACGCTGCTGGTTAACACGGGCGATCTTGAAGCAAGCGCCACCCGCTTTTGGGCCGATATTCAACAGCGTTTTGAAAGCCGCCGCGTAGACCCAATGCGTCCTCTGTTAACGCCGGACGCCTTGTGGTTGCGAGTCGATGCGTTGTTCAGCGAACTGAAAGCCTGGCCGCGCGTTCAGCTCAGCAAAGAAACGCTGACGGAAAAAGCAGCGCACCGCAACCTCGGTTACCAAACGCTGCCGGACATTGCCATCCAGCACCAGCACAAAGCGCCGCTGGATGCACTGCGACGTTTTTTGGAAGGTTTTACCGGACAGGTGATCTTTTCCGTTGAAAGCGAGGGGCGTCGTGAAACCCTTCAGGAATTACTGGCACGCATCAAACTGGCACCAACACCAATTACCCGGTTGGATCAGGCGGACAAACCCGGCGCTTATCTGATTATCGGTGCCAGCGAGCACGGCTTTATCGACATCGACACGCTGCGCCAGCGCGCCTTGATTTGTGAAAGCGATCTGCTCGGCGAACGCGTTGCACGTCGACGTCAGGACAGCCGTCGCGCCATTAATACCGATACGCTGATCCGCAACCTGGCCGAACTGCATCCGGGCCAGCCGGTGGTGCATCTGGAGCACGGCGTTGGGCGTTACGTCGGCCTCACGACGCTGGAAGCCGGTGGCATCACCGCAGAGTACATGATCCTGACCTACGCTGGAGAAGATAAACTCTATGTTTCGGTTTCGTCATTGCACCTCATCAGCCGTTATTCCGGCGGGGCCGATGAAAATGCGCCATTACATAAACTGGGCGGCGATGCCTGGTCACGCGCGCGACAAAAAGCGGCGGAGAAAGTGCGTGATGTGGCAGCCGAACTGCTGGATATCTACGCGCAGCGCGCAGCGAAAAGCGGATTTGCCTTTAAGCACGATCGCGAACAATACCAACTTTTCTGCGAGGGGTTCCCGTTCGAAACCACGCCGGATCAAGCGCAAGCCATCAATGCAGTGCTGAGCGATATGTGTCAGCCGCTGGCAATGGACCGGCTGGTGTGCGGTGACGTCGGCTTCGGTAAAACCGAAGTCGCGATGCGCGCCGCGTTCCTAGCGGTGGAAAACCACAAACAGGTAGCCGTGCTGGTGCCGACCACTCTGCTGGTACAACAGCATTACGACAATTTCCGCGATCGCTTTGCCAACTGGCCCATTCGTATCGAAATGCTCTCCCGTTTCCGCAGTGCCAAAGAACAGACGCAGGTGCTGGAACAAACGCAGGAAGGCAAGGTAGACATTCTGATTGGCACCCACAAACTGCTGCAAAGTGACGTGCACTGGCGCGACCTTGGACTGCTGATTGTGGATGAAGAGCACCGCTTTGGCGTGCGCCACAAAGAGCGCATCAAAGCGATGCGTGCCAACGTGGATATCCTGACGCTGACCGCCACGCCGATCCCGCGTACTCTGAACATGGCGATGAGCGGGATGCGCGATCTCTCGATTATTGCCACACCGCCCGCGCGCCGTCTGGCGGTAAAAACCTTTGTTCGCGAATATGATAGCCTGTTGGTGCGTGAAGCGATGCTGCGTGAAATTCTGCGCGGCGGACAGGTTTATTACCTCTACAACGACGTAGAAAACATCGAGAAAGCCGCTCAACGCCTAGCGGAGTTGGTGCCTGAAGCGCGCATCGCGATTGGTCACGGCCAAATGCGCGAACGGGATCTGGAACGGGTGATGAGCGATTTCCATCATCAGCGCTTTAACGTACTGGTGTGCACTACCATCATCGAAACCGGCATCGATATTCCCAGCGCCAACACCATCATCATTGAGCGCGCCGACCATTTCGGTTTGGCCCAGTTGCACCAGTTGCGCGGGCGCGTCGGACGTTCGCACCATCAAGCCTATGCCTATCTGCTGACGCCAAATCCGAAGGCGATGAGTACCGATGCGCACAAACGGCTGGAAGCCATCGCGTCACTGGAGGATTTGGGTGCAGGCTTTGCACTGGCAACCCATGATTTGGAGATTCGCGGCGCGGGTGAACTGCTTGGAGAAGATCAAAGCGGGCAAATGACTACCGTCGGTTTTTCGCTCTATATGGAGCTGCTGGAAAGCGCGGTCGATGCGCTCAAAGCCGGGCGCGAACCCTCTTTGGAAGATCTGATCAGCAGTCAAACCGAGGTGGAATTACGCCTGCCGTCCTTACTGCCGGAGGCCTTTATCCCTGACGTCAACACGCGATTGTCGTTCTACAAGCGCATTGCCAGCGCCAAGGACGATAACGCATTGGAAGAGCTGAAAGTGGAACTTATCGATCGCTTTGGTACCCTGCCGGATGCCACGCGCCATCTGTTGCAGATTGCCGCGCTGCGCCAGCACGCGCAATCGCTGGGCATCAAACGTATCGAGGGCAACGAAAAAGGCGGATTTATCGAGTTCAGCGCCCATAACCGGGTCGATCCTACACACCTGATTGGCCTGTTACAGCGCGATCCCCGCGTCTATCGTTTGGATGGCCCTACCCGTTTGAAATTTATTAAAGACCTCAGCGAAAGGCCACAGCGTATCGATTTCATTGCTGGACTTCTGACTGACATGGCTCAGCATACCTTGGCGGCATAAGCCTGCACAGTGGTGGCTACTATCGCTTAGCCACCACTGTGTGCGGGGTTGGATATAACGTAAACACACTGCACTAAAACTAACGTTAGGGAGACTACAACGTCAGTAAAAGGCCCATGCTGTACTAGTTGGAAATAGTGCTGGCAAAAAATTTAAATTTATAAATTCCCCAATAAGAAACCATGGCAACCAATAATGAGTTAATAGCGGGCACGCCCCATCTATCTATAGCCCCCACAAAGCTCCCTAACAAACAGCAAAAAATAGCTTCCCAACCTATTAGTGGTGTGATGTCATCCCCGGGCAAGGTGTTGGTATCACCCGTCATTCCGCACCTGATTTTTCTTTTTTCGGGACTTGACGGTATTCTGAAGTTCTGAATTTATTACTGCTTTTTGCAGACCAATCAGCATGAGTACTCCCCACGTTACCATCCGTAACCT
>NZ_JBPETA010000005.1:0-39242 GCF_051710365.1 Symbiopectobacterium sp.
CCTTGTTATAGGAGGGCCAGTTAGTGATTTTAAAATTTTGTTTTGCCATGGAGACCTGATTTTGAAACAACTATGGTGATCTGTTCCGATGATTACCCAAACTTTCTATTTATTCAACAAAGCCGCTTCGAGAGCCAAATGCATGAGCGATAATCCGCTTCAAACGCGGCTCCCATGCATACCACAGCCAGCGCTGTCGTTTTTTATTGCCAACAAATGACCACATCTCATCCACTTCGCAAATCAGTTGAATTTGCAGGTTATCCAGTGGCAGCGTTGTTACATTCCGCGGAGAGAGTTTTTTAAAGTACGCACGACGGCATTGATACTAATATGTAACGCCCGAGCAGTGTCACAAATACCCGCATTATTCATTGCCAAGTCAATGATTTGGTCTGTCATTCCCGGTTGGCAGGCACGATAGGAATAATCGAGCTGGAAGGTGCGTTTACATGACTGACAACGGTAACGCTGATGGCCACTTTTGCCATAACCGTGTTTTTTTACAGAGGCTGTCTGTTCACAAAACGGGCATCTTACATCAACTTTAGCCACTGTATCTCCACATCCAAAACCGGATATTTTACACTGTAATCAACACATTGAATACTTGACCCGAGATTGAACTCGGAGAAATCACTGAAAATCAGATGGTGAAAGTGGATATGTTACGTGACATCCAGGATATCCTTAATACCAACATACGTATCCTGCGTGATATCATTCTACTCCCTGAAGATCAGAAGCAAGAAAAGCAAAACCTCAAAAATATTATCGAAAAAACAACCAACACTGCGAGTGAAATATATAAAAAACTTGATATGATAGTCAGTACCAATGAAGGCAGAGATTTATTCAACCAATTCATTGAGATTAGAAAAGAGTACAGCACTTATATTAATAAAGCCGTTAACTATGCCATGGAAGATAAGGATGACCAGGCAACAGCGTTGGTATTTGGTGAAATAGCCAACGTCCAGAGGGTTTATTTTAACAAACTCGCTGAATTTACCGAATTGCAAGAAGCCTATATGGATAACGCAAAGCAAACAATCAAGGATTACACGAACAAAGCCTTGTACTGGATGCTACTGCTGTCGGTCATCTCAACGCTGTTAGGGTGCCTGATTTCCTGGCGCTTAACGCGCAGCGTCACTACCCCGTTAGCCATGGCGCTCTCTTCTGCGAAACGTATCAGTGTCGGCGATCTCAGTGGTGCGATAACGGCGGGCAGCCGCGATGAAATCGGCCAACTTCTGGAAGCGATGAAGGAGATGCAGTCAGCACTGACGCGGATGGTTGTCAGCGTCAGAAACAACGCCGAAAGCGTGGCCACCGCCAGCATGCAGATAGCCCAAGGCAACGCCGATCTGTCATCGCGCACAGAAGAGCAGGCAAGTGCGCTGGAAGAGACCTCATCCACCATGACACAGTTGGGGATAACAGTGAAAAAATAATGCAGATAACGCTCGTCAGGCAAATTTGTTGGCGCAAAATGCGAGCTCGGTGGCGCAGCAAGGCGGCAATGTCGTGGATGATGTGGTGGAGACCATGAAGTCCATTAATGAGAGCTCTCACAGTATTGCCAATATCATCAACGTTATCGATAGCATTGCTTTCCAGACCAATATATTAGCGCTCAACGCCGCCGTTGAGGCCGCCCGCGCAGGGGAACAAGGACGCGGATTCGCCATGGTGGCGGGAGAAGTGCGTAGTCTGGCACAGCGAAGTGCTGACGCAGCGAAGGAGATCAAAAGCCTTATTACCGCCAGCGTGGAGCGTGTCGATCAAGGTTCTTCGCTGGTTGATAAAGCAGGGGAAACGATGCAACAGGTTGTCGCGTCCATTAGCCAGTTAACCGACACCGTGGCTGAGATAAGCTCCGCCAGCGCAGAGCAATCGACCGGGGTTGAACAGGTAGGGATCGCTGTCAGCCAAATGGACCAGACCACCCAGCAGAATGCTGCGCTGGTAGAGGAATCTGCGGCCGCAGCACAAAGTCTCAAGGAGCAAGCCGACCAGCTTGTCAGAGAAGTGTCCGTCTTCAGCGTTGCAGGTTATGACATTGCACCGCCATCGCTGAGAGTCGCGCAGACTTCAACGCCCGTCACTATGTTACCAACGCCATCTCGATCAACAGAGAAAAACGCGGCCGATTGGACGAGCTTCTGATACACAGTGTACAGCACCCTGAGCATCAGGCTTTCAGGGCGCTATGGTAAAACCCGATACAACGATAAATATAAGGAAAAGATATGGGTAGTCATGGAGAGCGTCAGAAAATATTGACCGATTACGATACGTTCTTATCTGAGCTTGAGCAGATTACGGCGCTGCTTCAGCAGATGATGCAGAAAAAGTATCACTCGTTGGATGTGTACATCAACAACTGCAATCACTTGAAAATCAGCTACTTGAAAATCAACAGATTGCTGACTGAAGAGTCGTTTTCTGTCTATATCAAGGCACACCATGACGCGTTATACAACAAATACACCAGCCTGCTTATCGGGATAAGGCTGTATGAAAATCTCTTAACCAATTGTGGTCTGCAACAAGGATTTAACACGCACGTTGACAGTCAGTAAGCGCGATATTTATCGATTTTGCAAAGAGCACAACTCCATTATGGTTCTCTTTGCGCTTTGACCGGCACCGTACCTTGGTCCGGTCTTTTTTTTCCTGTCAGTTGAGCCCCTCGCCACCGACCTCCTCGCGAGACGCGTAATCGATCTGCAAGACAATGCGCAGCAGCGCGGCAACCGGCTCGAAAAGTGCATCAGGGATACGTTCGCCGCATTTCACATCATAAAACAGCGTTCGTGCCAGAGGGATGTTTTCTACCATCGGAATGCCCTCACGTTGCGCCAACTCGACAATGTGTTGCGCCATGGCATCCCTGCCTTTCTCCAACACGCGCGGCACTGGCATCGTCTCGGGATCGTATCCCAGGCAAACCACCAAATGCGTCGGATTGCGCACAATCACCGCCGATTGCCTGACGTTTTGTGCCAGACTGCCGCTTTGCACTTCGCGCTGTAGCGCACGACGACGCTGTTTAATATGAGGATCGCCTTCCCTGTTCTTGTTTTCCTGTTTGATATCCTCCTTACTCATGCGCTGCTGCTTCAACGTATGAAAACGCTGATAGCTATAATCCGCCACTGCCAGTACCAGATAAAAACCCAGCATGCCAAACCACATAAAACGCATGATGGAGGAAAAAGTGGGTAACGCACAGTGAGGATCGCAGTAAGGCAACGCGCGAAACGTCGACGCGTAGGCATAGAACAACAAGAGAAAAATCACGCACAGCAGCACCACTTTCAAACAGGATTTGAGCAGTTCAACCACACTGCGCCAGGAAACAATCTGTTTAAGATTGTTCACCGGGTTAAGTTTGCTCCCCTTGAAACCCACGGCCTTACTGGCAACCACAAAACCAATTTGAATCAGCACGCTGAAAACGGTGGCGACGCTTACCATCGCTCCCAGATAAAGCAGCACCAGCCCGCACTCCTTCACCAGCGCGCGCGCAATCGTGCCCAGTGCATAGGAGAAAGGGGCATTAATAACGCGCAGAGATTCCTGGATGAGCAAGGTGATGTTTTGTACCAGCGCATCGGAAAAAAAATGAAAAAAAAGAAATAGAGCGAGCAGTTGTGCGCCGGAGGTCAGCTCAACGCTTTTGATCACCTGCCCCTCTTTTTCACCATCCTGCCGCCTTTTGAGGGTGGGTTGCTCCGTTTTCTCACTCATGTTGAGCCAACCACTCGCCAACATGCTGGTAGAGGCGTTCACTCTCCATCAGATAGTGGTGCAACGCATAGGGCAGCGATACGATCAGCAGCAATAGGACCAACAGGCTTTTGATGGGCATAGCCAGAAAGAACACGTTCAACTGCTGCGCCGAGCGATTCAATAACCCCAGCGCCATATCTGCCAACACCATCACTAACACGGCCGGCAAGGAGAAGCTTAAACACAGGTGATAGAGCGCCTGCCACTCCACCTTGATAAAATCCAACAACGGCTGATTAAACGCCAGCGTATTGCCAGGCGGTAGGTAATGGTAAGAGTCATACAGCACGCTCAGGTGCAAATTGATACCGCCGCTAATAAAAAACAGCGCACAGAGAAACTGGCTGAACAACAAACCAAAAAGTGACGACTGGACAGACATCGCAGGGTTGAATACCGCGCTCATGGTTGCACCACGCAGTGAATCGATAATAAATCCCGCCATATCCACGGCCCAAAAAGGAATTGCGCCGCAGAATCCCAATACCAGCCCGATAAGCAACTCACCGGGAATATAGCTCAACCATGTCCACCCCTCGCCAATATCCTGAGGAACAGGCACCACTGCCAACATCGGCAATGCAATCGCCATTAACACCGCGTTCCTCACTAACGGCGACCCCAGATTCCCTGCCTGCAACAGCGGAAACAGCAGGGTCATCCCCAACGGGCGCATCATAAGAAAAGCCAGATGCGCGATCTCTTCGTTAAGCACCAGATTCATGCATGCGCACTTATTTGCAATAGCACCTGGCGTGTATATCCCAGCAGGATGCCGCCAAGCCAGTGATAGGTCGTCATCAGCATCAGCGCCACGGCCAGCAGTTTGATCATGAATTGCAGGGTCTGATCCTGTATCTGCGTCAGCGCTTGTAACAAGCTAACCAGTACGCCGACCACACACGCGACAACAATGATCGGCAATGAGGTCAGCAAGACGATCCACAACAGTTGGGTCATCAGGTGCGTCAGAGTGGCTTCATTCATACGAAACTCTGTACTAACTGAGAAAGGATCAGGTCCCAACCGCCTGCCAAGAGAAAAATCAACAGTTTGAACGGTAAGGCGATGGTCATGGGGGAGACCATCATCATCCCCATCGCCAGCAGGATATTGGACACCAGCAGGTCAATGGCAAGAAACGGCAGATATATCAATAATCCGATACGAAACGCCTGGGTCAATTGGCTGACCGTGAACGCTGGCAGCAAAATGAGTAAGGAGTCGTCCTTCACCGTGCGACGCGCCTCTTCCGGCCAGGTTTTCGCAACCAGGTTCTGAAAATAATGCACCTGCTTATCTTCAGTGTTTTTTATCAGAAAGTGACGATAGGGCGTCAGCGCCTGACTGTCCCAACCGCTCATCCAAGCTGGTTCGCCCTCAACGGCAACCGGATGCCACTGAGCCTTTACCGCCAGCAGCGTCGGGGCCATGATAAACAGCGACAGCACCAACGCAAGGCCATACAGCGCCATATTTGGCGGCACCTGCTGGATCCCCAGGGCATTGCGTAAGATGGAAAAGACCACAGCCAGTTTGAGAAACGAGGTTCCCATTACGATAATCAGCGGCAGCAGCGCAAGCACAAACAGCAGCGCAATTAACTGCCAGGGAGAGTCAGGTAGTGACATGTGAGTTCCACGCTATAGGGTTGACGCCCTCTTATACCTCGGCTAAACCAGACGCACCTACCGGGCATTCACCCCATCTTACCCCTGCCGCCGCTCAATCTTGTGCAGTGAGATACCATTGCCGGATTTGCACCAAAAAACGGTCGCCACAGCCAATCAGCGCACCTTTGCCAATGGCACAGCCATTCAACTTCAGTGTTACTTCTGGAGAGAACTCGGCGTTCACCGCCACTGTGTCGCCCACCTGTAACGTTCGCAGCGATCCCAGTGTCAGCGTGACCTGACCGACCTCAACCAACAATTTTTGCGGCAGTGCCGCAAGATCCACCGACATTGACTCGGCGCCAGCGGGTTCATCCGGTATTTCACTAGCGCTATTTTCAAGCTCAGCGCCAAACGCTCTACAGTGCATCGTGTTATCTCCGTTTATCTGGACATACGCCGCCTGCTTCAGCAACGGCGACAAGACGAAATGCCTCGCACGTAAATCACCATACGGGTGTATTGCGATCCCTTCCCCCCGCGTCAGCCGCCGTAAAACAGACAGCGGGAGCTCACACTCTCCGGCATACAGCGCACACCTCAACGGTGGTAATGGACCAGTGGGGACATCATCAGGCACGATCAACGCATGCAAATGCTTAAACCCAGCGTCAGTATTGCCAAACAGCACGGCCTGAAAAGCAACCTGTTCCACCTGCCAGGTAAAAACGACGCCCCATTGCTCGGACAGCGCGCTACAAGGGCACGGTGCCGCATTCTCCCGCACCATGCTGGCCTGGCAATGTGCCAGCAATGGCGATAGCGCCCACTCTGCGATCTCCTCAAGCAATAACGCATTTACCGTTGCCACCTCAGACGTGCCAAGCATCTGCTCGCACAGTGCCCGCCACCCGGTATCCTCCAGCCAAACGTGGCTCACCGATGTGCCTTCATCGAAGGAAAGCGTTATAACTACCCCGGATTGAGCGCGTGTCCACGTTTGTAAACCGATATGCAATTCGCCTGCGGTTACGCCCTCAGGAGGAAGATGCTGCGCCAGGTTCCACGCATCCTGGGTCGTCCTTAACATATTCAACCTCCAGAACAACGGCATGTCCTGCCTCGCGCAAACGCGCGCAGAGCCAGGATGAAATAAGGCTCAAGGTATCGAACAGCTCGCGCTGAGACACCTGAATACAAAGGTGAAGTTCACCGTCCCGCTCGCTAACCTCACACAGGATCACTTCCCCATTGCGACTCACCATGCGATAACGCTGTCGGCGATGCGCATAAGGTGAAAGCGGAGAAGAGGTGCAATGCGTTGCCTTTTGGGCTATCAGTTGCATAAATTTCTGAGCGTCCATCGCGATTTCAGCGTCGGTCGCTTCCGGATCCGGCAGCGTGTGCCACAGACTCCCCTCAACGCGTGTCGTGCTCATGAATAGCGGCTCATCGTCTACAGCCTGCATCGTTGAGCACACTGTGCAGTTTTTCCTTTTTTTTCATGACAACATTCAGCGCTTGCCTTATCGCATCTTGCTGCGCTAATACGGCGCGCTGCTCATCAGACAGCGCCATCTGGTTAGCTATCAATTGCTGATCCTCATCGCGCAATGTCATCAGTGTCTGCTTATGCGCCAGCAGTTCATCGCTGATTCGCGTGCCGGACCAAGCCAGCCAGGCGTTTCGTTTTTCGGCCAGCAATGTGCGATGGGTCGAACAGGTGCACATGTCCTGTTCCAGTTGCTGGAGCTGAGAGCGTTGCTGTACCAACTGTCGGCGCAAGGCGATTTCCCGACGTTGCTTGATGACCAATAACGCCCGCAGCATCACGGTGTTACCAGCGCACTTAGCCGTTGCAATAACAGGTCGCGATGACATGGTTCATTCTCCTGCTGTTGTAAAAATGCATTGATCGCCGCGTACTTTTCTACCGCCAGATCGGCGAGCGGATCCTCACCTTGTTGATACTCCCCCACTCGCACCAGCAGCTCTACATCGCGATAAACACTGAGCAAACGGCGGACCTCATTGGCAAGCGTCAGGTGCATCTGACTGGTGACGTTAGGCATGATGCGGCTTACGCTGGCGAGCACATCAATCGCCGGGAAATGCGCCGCCTCGGCCAACTGTCGCGACAGCACGATGTGGCCATCGAGCAGCGAGCGCACCTCATCCGCCAGCGGCTCATTCATATCGTCCCCCTCCACCAGCACGGTGTAGAACGCAGTAATGCTGCCACAGCGTCCTTTACCGGTCCGCTCCAGCAAGCGCGGCAGCGCGGCAAACACGCTGGGGGGATAGCTGCCCGCAACCGCACGCTCACCCGCCTCGATGGCGATTTCCCGCGCGGCGCGAGCGTAGCGCGTCAGTGAATCCGCCATTAACAGTACGCGCTGGCCCCGATCGCGAAACGACTCCGCGATGGTGGTCGCCACATACAGCGCGCGCATGCGCTCGAGCGGCGGCCTGTCTGACGTGGCGACAACAACGACGCAGCGATGTCGCGTCTGAGCATTAAGCGAATGCTCTAAAAATTCCCGCACTTCGCGGCCACGCTCCCCGATGAGGGCCAGAACAATCACCTCGCAGTCCGCGCCGTGGCACAGCATGGAAAGCAACGTGCTTTTCCCCACGCCCGCTGCCGCGAAAATCCCGATACGCTGCCCTTCACCGCAGGTGAGTAAACTGTCTATCGCCCGCACTCCGGTTAACACCGGGCGATCGATCATCCCACGGACCAGTGCTGCCGGAGGTGGTGCGTCAAAATCGCGCCACGGCCCCTGCCACGCTTCATTACCATCCAGCATCTGCCCAAGGCCATCAACCACGCGGCCCAGCAACGCGTCGCCGACCGGAACCTGCTGGCGTCGTTTTAGCGGCCGCACCTTCTGCCCGCAAAACAGACCTACAGTGCTGGCAAAGGGAGATAACAGCGCATCTTCACCGTCCACCGCAACTACCTCAGCCAAGGTACCGCCGGGTAAAATCTGGCAAAGTTCGCCCATAAACACGCCGGGCAACCGCACTTTCAACAAAGAGGCGCTGATATGCAGCACCCGTCCCGTCATGTCGATACCATCAGGCGGCTCACCGGACAATGTCAGCCGTCGGCTCACGGCCTCCACCAGAGAGGAAAACTCAATCTTCATCATCGAATGCGTACTCGGGGTTCAGGTCAATACTGTGCACCACCTGGATAAGGCAGTGCTCCCCCACTTCCTGCCACGACAACACCGCAATGTCGGCGTGTTGTTGCTCTATGACCTTACGCAAGAAACGACGTGTATCCACCGAGCTGACAATCACAAACTCGCCGTGAACCGCTTGTGCCTCAGCAATCAACTGCAATATCTGCGCACGTTGTTCGCTGCTTAATGCGGTATAGGTGCCCATTGCAGTCTGCCGAATGGATTCGCGAATCACATTCTCCATCTCCTCCCCGATGCGCAGCACGCGTAGCGGCGTCCCTTCTGGCATCAGACGATGCAAAATATGGCGTCGCAAAGCGATGCGAACATATTCCGTCAGCATCTGGACATCTTTTTCCCGCGGTGCCCACTCAATCAGCGTGCCAAAAACCAGACGCAAATCGCGGATAGAGACCCGTTCTGAAACCAATCGCTGGAGCACCTCGGCAATTTTGTTGATGGGCATCTGTCGCTGAAGTTCTTTCACCAACTCGGCATAGCGTTTCTCCATAGCATCCATCAGGTAGCGCGCTTCTTGCACCCCGATAAACTCTGCCATGTGGTTCACCAACACCTTATGCAACAACGCAATAAGGCACTGATCACCGGTAAACACCGTTTGCCCCGTCTGTTGTGCACGTTGCCCCTCAGCGGCAGACAGCCACGCAATTCGCCCCATTCCCTGTGGCAACACCTGCGTTTCTGGCGTGGCATCTGCCGCCTCCACCGTGGTGAAAACCATGCATGAGGCCGCCACGGGGAGTGTCAAAGAGAACACCGACTCCTGATAGACAAGCACCGCCATGCTGTTCTCTGTCATTGAAGCATCAACGATGATGGAGACATCCGGCAGAGGTACACCCAGGGTGTCGAACAGGGTTTTGCGCAGAGCATCGATCTCCAGCGAAAGAGACTCTGAATGCAGGCGCGGTGCAAGGCGCAAAGTCAGAGGCTGCGCGCCCGGCACCATCTGATCGTCATCAACGCTGCCCTGCGGCGCGGATACAGACTGCGGATGCCGTGCGCGATACCACAGTAGTGCGCAAGGCAATGCGGTCAGCACCGCCATGATAAAGAAGTAGATAAACGGGAAACCGGGAATGACAGCAAACAGCAACATCACCACCGCCGCGAGGATCAGCGCCTGAGGTTGTTTCCCCAATTGCGTGCTCAGCTCACGCCCCAGATTTTGCCGTTTCTCACCCGGCACGCGGGTGACGATAATACCGGCACTGAGCGAAATCAGCAGAGAGGGGATCTGGCCGCACAGGCCGTCGCCGATTGAGAGCACGCTGTAGGTTTGCACCGCATCCCCAAGCGACATGCCGTATTGCACCACCGCAATGGTAATGCCGCCCAGAATATTCACCAGCACAACAATAATACCGGCGATAGCATCCCCTTTCACAAACTTCATGGCACCGTCCATCGCGCCAAGAAAACGGCTTTCGTGCTGCACATGCAGACGCAATTGCCGCGCCTGATCGGCATCGATAACCCCGGCACGCAGATCGCCATCGATACTCATCTGCTTGCCCGGCATGCCATCAAGAGAAAACCGGGCACTCACTTCGGCAACACGCTCCGTCCCCTTAGTGATAACGATAAACTGCACGATGGTGATGATGGCGAAAATCACCAGCCCCACCGTCAGGTTTCCCCCCACCATAAAACGGCCAAACGCATCGATGATATCGCCGGCATTATGCTGCAACAGCACCAGACGCGAAGTGCTAATGGTCAGTGACAGCCTATAAAGCGTGGTGATCAGCAACAGTGAGGGGAACACCGACAGATCCAGCGGATCGTTGATGTAAATGGCAAACAACAGCAGGATGATGGAAAAGGCCAGATTAATGGCGATCAAAATATCCACCACAAACGTAGGCAACGGCAGGGTGATCATGACAATCGCCATGAGCATCACCACGGCGAGAATAATATCTTGCCTACCGGCGCACATTTGCAACCAGCGCTGGACGTTATCTTTTCTCATCACGTCGGTTTGCATAATTTTTCCAGAAAGGTTCGCTGGCGACGGTGCAGCCATAGCCACTGTTCCGCCACGCTGTCTGCCATCGGGGCACAACTGATCACCATGCCTTGACGTAACGTAAAGACACGCTGTGGAATGCCGGCAAACCAGGTGGGATGGGCATGTTGCAATGCAACAAGCAGTAACACATTATCCCGCCAAGGGTCCAGCAGACATTGGCTGATATGCATGCGCCCCTGACGGAAGGTGAGGAAGGTTTGAAATCCCCGATCGACCCATTGCATTTCGGCAGAAGAAGGTTGCTCCGCCAGTTCAGCCAACTGTATAAAGCGCTGGATGTTTCTTTCGATGAACAGATCTAATGTCATGATGTCTTTCCTCTCATGTCCGGTAACAGAATCCCAGAGAAGACAAAGAGGAGAAATCAAGACAACACCTGATTACCCTTCAGTTTTTGCAGCACGGTAAGAATACTTTCACGCTGATCTTCATCGTTAAAACACGCATCCGGCATCACTCTGAATTGCACATCCAGATAGCGTACGATGTGCTTGAATACCGTCGCGCTGGGCGTCAACGAAGAGATTCGCGCGATAAGCCAATCCTCAAACAGCCAGCTTTCCTGTGTAATATCAATCAACAAGGTCAAAAGTGAATCGGCATGCAGGAGATAACGTTTTTCCTGCTCTTTACACTCCTGCTCCAGCCCCAAAAATAGCAACAGGCGACGCAGGCGGACCAGTACGGTCGCCAACCTGGCCTGCTGAGCACCACCGACAGAGAGCGAGAGTTCAAACGCCGCCATGTGTAACACAACGCGGAGCCGACGCTGACGATCGGACCAGCCAACGATGCGTTTAAACCATTCTGATAACGATATGTCCTGTTCATCCATCGCGCGCTGGAATAAGCGGCCAATGGGTGCCAGTACCGCCTTGCTGACAGTACCGAGCTCCATCAGGCCAAAGAGTGTTGTTTCATACGCATTTTCTTCGAGAAGCTGGGCCAACTGCGCATTCAGCGCCTTTTTCCGTTTTTCATCCAACGCCGTTGATGCCAGGTATTGAGCGATCGTAAAAATACGCCGCAGCCCTTCCAGCGCCTCACTATTCTCCTCAGACGAAGCGGCGAGAAACGTCGAAAAGCCACCGTCCTGGTCACGTAAGCGTTGTATCAGTGCAATTAACTCTTGCTGTCTGCGTAACTGCCTTTCTGACGATGCCAGCCGCTTTTCATCGCGCATTCGGCCAGAAAGTACCAGACTCATCTCTTCCAGCGTTGAATCCAGCGATTCGCCTGCCGCTTCTTCCAGCTCCAGTAACGCCATGTCCATCGGCGGCATGCTGAATTCGACATTGCGCACCGGCAGCACCCGATGCGATTCGTGGTGCGGTGATAGCACCGGACTGACGGGATTGTGATCCTCAGGTATTTTCATCATCAAGCCTTGCCTCCCGTTCCTGGATACCGAGATCATTCTCGGTATCTATCCACGCCAGCACCTGCTGAAAATGCCGACTGAGCGAAAAAGAGACGCTAATCTGTGATGATGTCAGAACGGCTTCATCCATAGCCAACTGCGAGTCACAGACGATGGCTAACCGCTCCCCGAAGGCATCGCGCATTCTGGCCTCTCTCTCGGGATGAATCTGCAAGGTGGCCCCTCCCGTAGCAGCCAGTTGCTCCACCTGCTGCGACAAACGCGCGCACAGCAGGTCATCAACGGGCTGTTGGGAAAACCAAGCGCTCAATACGTTCCCCATAGCAAGGCGGATACGTGACGTGACCGCCTGCACCACGCACTGCTCCACCGATACAGCCTCACACAGTGACACCACGTGGCGCTCCAACCACCGCGCCTCACAGCGGGTGAGAATCTCCTGCTGACGGCGAGAGAACTCGGCATAAGCCTCGCTCTGTATCTGGCGCTGCGCTTTGCGCGCCTGACGTATCATTTGCTCTGCCTTACGGCTCGCCGCTTTCACAATAATAGCGGCCTCTTGATGTGCATCAAGCAGGGTGTGGGTATAAGCCAACTGAGTGTTTAACCTTTCAGCAGGAATCACGGGGAAATCGGGAAGTTGCCCATCAAGCTCAATCAACGGGAGTCGGCACAGCGGCATAGCATACGTTCCAGTAAATTCATGGTGGCCCGAGGAATCACGGGATACAACGCTTGCTTCAGCGGCGGCAACTGTATCAAAAGCGCCTGAAGCACGGGGTCACGCGTTGCAGCACGATAAAGCATGGCGATACCGATGCGATTCGCCGCATCGATCACCTGTTCCGGTGAATAAAAGGCGGGGTGTTTGTTGTCACACATGCCAAACAGGTGCCAGATCAGATCGTTATCCAGCCAATGGCGAAGCACGTGACGATAATCAGGCAGCAGAAAGTAATCACTGCACGCCAGCGTCAGCAGACCAAGCGCCAGCGCATATTTCGAGATATTCGGTGCCAGAGCGGCCAAACGGCGCTGACGTTCATCAAGCCGCCCCGGCAGACAAATCGGGCCACGCTGTGCCCGTAATGCACTGTTCAGCGCGTTGTCTAAAACCGGGGATTCGCCATAACGCCACTGTTCGTACCGATGAAACCCTAACGATACAAGCCAGTCAGGGTGCGCATAACGGGCGGGCTGCCAGACCGCGCGGTGCAGCAACAAGATCAACGCATCCGGTCTACTGGACTCGTCCGCTGAAACACGCGCCACACTGCCAGTATCAACAGGGACGATGCCAGTAAAATCAGCGTTAACACCACATGTTGTCGATAACGGGATAGCCATTTCAGGAGCGCTCTCTGTTCAACGGATTTCGGCGGCGGAGCCACCCGAGCGCGATAGCCGGCAGGCTGCATCAAAATGCTGATTTGATCGTACTGGACACCGGGTATCGCTTTTTCAATCAGACTTTTGATTTGTACGCGAAACGCTTCCAGGTTCACTCGTGGGGAAAATTTAAGGTACACCGCTACCGAGGTGCTATCACCGGAACGGGTGCCAACATCATCACTGGGGGAATGGGATGCTATCGCGACAGAAGCATGCACAACGCCATCCATTTGGCTGAGCATCTCTTCAATGTGCTGTTCGGTGAGATACAGAATCTTCTGCTGCTCTTCCCGTGGAGAAACCACCAGTTGGTTAGGCGGAAACATGGTTTCTACCGTGGTGTAGCGTTTGCGCGGAAAGCCGTCCATGCGTAGCACTTCAACGGCATCAATAAACCGAGACTGCTCGACGCGCAGCGTTACCCCGCCGTCCGGCGAAGGTTGCTTATCCGCATCAATGTTGTTGTTCATCAGAATCGCCAACATCTGGTTGGCATCACTCTGAGACAAACCGTTGTAGAGCTCAACACGACAACCCGCCAGCATGAAAGCCAGTATTGCCATGCCCAGACAGCGGAAGGCGTTCATGTCATATTGGCCAGTTTGTTGACCGTTTGCGCCGCAGAACCGGCGATCTTTGCGCCAAGATCGACACCGGCGCTCAACGTCAAGATCTTTGCCTGCTGCTGCAACATCTGCTCCGGTGATAAGGTTTCTACCGCACCGGATGCCGTTCCGGCATACAACATGTTCTTAAAGGTCTGCGCCGCCTTGCTGTCCGGTGCATCCATCGCAGACACCGCATCGACGCTGTCAAAACGGCCATCTGGCGATATCTTCTGAGAAATAGTCATGGGTGTGTCCATGGTGTACCCCATAATCACGGTGAAAAACTCATAATGAAAAGCACTGCTTGACCACGTTAGCGTCCGGCGTATTCACGTGTTCCAAGGCGCTCTTCGCCTCTTCAGGCGCATCCAGCCCCAACAGCAGGACGGCCATACACACCGCGCAAGCGTCGCTATCGCTGACCAGGCTTGGCACCACTGGCACAATCGCTCGCACCTGACGCAACAAGCCGTGATTCACTCCCGCAAAAGCAGTTTCAAGCAGCAGTTGTCGTTCAGCAGACGTCAGCACACTCATATCTTCGAGATAATCCCGCTCAGCAGATTTTTGATGGTACTGATCATCGCGCTTTCGTAGTTGATAAAAGTGGAATACTGCTGCACGGCAAACTGCGCCTTGAGCATGGCGTCTGGATTCGTTAAATCTTCGCCATTCATTTTGTCTTTGACGGCTTGCCCGGCCTGGTTTGCCAGGCGGGACAGCGTATCAATGAGCTGTTGAACATCCATCGTTGATCTCCATAGTCTGCGGCCTTATTGCGTGGGACATCGTGTTACCGGGCAATATGTTTGCTGACATCCACTATCGTTTTAACCGGTCAGCCCGCCTATCCGGTGTTTAACCTAACTGCGGTCTTTTCCACGAAATATCCGGTCTATGTCTATTTCTAACCAACGCTCACCGTCGAGCAGGCACGTTACCGCGCCTTGTTGACACAGCCGCCGCACCAGCTTTTGGCGCTGGAGCGCTAAACGTCGGGGCAATACATCGGTTATGACTAACATGCGGATATGCCTCAACGCAGAAACCGAAAGTAACGCCTCTTGCAACAGCCGCCATAGTCGAAGTAATGACGAGGGTTGTGAGGCGCAGTCCGGTAACCGGGTTAAACTACAGATAAGCAACGCATTACTCTGAACACGAAAAACAAGGCGATAGGGAGGCAGCGTGATGTGCTGCCCGAGGCGCAATCCGCATCCCGACAAAAACAGGGGCTGCGGCGCTAACCCAACCGTTTGCAACTGCCTGCAAAAAAGTGCTTCCAGTCGTTCCATCATTACTTCGCAAGGGAATGAAGCGTCTGACTAAATACCTCAACCATTTTGCGGCCCATTTCCATCATCTGCTGCATGACGTCGATAGCCTTTTGCACAATGTCGTCGAGATTTCGGATGTAGGATTGTGCGTTTTTACTTTGAAAATCCGCCAATGCTCGTTCTATTTCTGCTTCACGGTTTTCCGATGCCGCGGAAAAGGAACAGAGCCCATTGGCTATCGAGCCCGAACCGTTGTACCCCATCGTGGCAAGTTCTCGGGCACCTGCGCCGCTGATTTCCTCCATTATTCCGCCGGCCAGCCCGCCCGTGCACTGCATAAGGCCGCTTAAACAAGTGCCTAATGCGTTATCCCTTGCCGCACTAAAGCTATGCTCAATCGCGTTTAAACTGGTGGAAAGCGCATTCATTTCAAGCCCCCACCCTAATATCTGCTTCTTTTCGTTATACATGCGCATCACGTCACGCAAACGCCGGGCAAGGTTTAATAGTGTTCCCCACAGTTGATCAAACATCGCGAAAAAGTCATTCAATTCTGCATCGCTAGCGGTCTTTTCCTTGGTTGCCACTGCGGCGTTCGTCTTTTGTGATAAGACAGAAGAGGGGTGGTCTGGAGTCACGTTGACGGGGAATAGGTCTATAGACAGCGTATTTTGATCCATAAGAATATTTTGGCTCATAACATATCCTCAGGCACGGCTACAGGCAATTTTTGCCAATACCGCACCGTAATCTTCCATTATTAATGTCGCGTTGCTTACGGCGGTGCTACTCTGCTGCAAATAATCGCCAAGCTGTTTTTCCTGATTTTTTTTACGTTCCTGCGTCCAACTATCTTTGATGTCGTTAATACGTTGCATAACGATTAATTCTTCAATTTCCTTACGCAAATCTGCCGCTTTCCATTGAGCAATACCCGATGTTATTTTTTGTCCACCACTTATCGCCAAACGCACCGTGGTTAACCAGGTAACGGTGACATCTTTAATGATGCAGGAGGCCAGCCCTTTGCCTAGCGAGATCATAAAACGTCTACGCAACGCTTTTTCTGCGGTGGCAACGCCTTTTTCCAAAACCTCTTTCGCCACATCTTTCAGGGCACTTTCCAGCGTTTTTTCTACAAGTTGCTCGATTCCCTGAACGGTGGCGCTACGCCCCATCGTGCGTGTCAAATACTGGTTGACGTTCCCCTCAAGCGTGGCTTCAAGTTCACTGACAAAACGTTTAGCCGTATTTTCAGCAATCTGTTTAATCTGCTGCCCCACCTCGCCGCTCTGTTGACTCACTGCCTCAACCAATGTTTTACCCGCGCCGCTGCCCATTTCCTTTTCGGCCGCAGAGATCAAACCGCGAGCCACATAAATACCACGACCGATCTGCAAAATATCCAGCCCCATCGCGACATATTCACACGTGTTCTGTACCAAGCCTGCCGCGTGAATAACGGCTTCACAGTCGGCTTTATTCGCCCCCAGTCCCAAAGCAAACTCAGCGCCGCCTTTTACGATTCCGGCAACCCCTGCCGAGCAGTAAGCGATGCCAGCGGCAAAGGCGAGTGGATCTGCCGTTGCGACGGCTTCAACCAGTTTAAATACGCCTATCCCTATCTCAATGGCACTGTTTATCCAATCAAATACGGCACTACACAGCGCGGATTTACGCACCTGATCCGCCTGTTCAATCGACTTGTTGATCTGCTCCTGATATTTTTCAACCTGCTTATTGCGCAGGAAAGTTTGCAGCTCAGTGGCTCGGTTCAACTGTTCACAGAGTGTCGTTGCATTGCTGCTGGAAACACGCATCACTTGCTGCGTCACCAGCATCGATAACAGCAGTGGGTCCATTTTCATAATGTCTTGCAGCGAGGCCGAGGTGGAACCGGTATACCCGGCTCCCAGCAGCCGTTGCCAGGCGGCCTCTGCCTGCTGCGCGTTCACCGACTGCGCTATGCCCCCCTGCTGGCTTTCCGTTTCCACGTTCTTTGCTGCCTGGTGTTGCCGATAATGCAGACCAGCAACAGAACGTATTGGGTGCGTTGTTTGCTTGGTTGGAGAAGAGACAGGCATCTCCTCTCCATCACCATAGGACAGCGAGCAATCCACTCCCGCTCTGACTTGTACACTATCCATCAGACTCTCCTGTTCGAGATAGTCCTTGCTCTGCTTGGCGGCGTATCGCCTGTAATGACCGGTTTTCACCGCAAATCAGCAAGGCAGCCTTAAAGGCTTTGCGTGCCAATACTTTCTCACCACAGGCCAGAAAACACTCCCCCGCAGCACAAGGGACCTGCGCGGCCGATACGTTAATTTTCGCTGCCCGACCATAGGCATAAAGCGCATCTGACCAGGCGTGCGCCGCATGGCACGTCGCCCCAAGTTGATACCAGTAGTCAAAAGACCAATCATCGTAAGCGGTCAATATGCGTAACAGGTTGGCCGCCGCACGATGATCCCCCGCGCTGGATAACTGTCTGGCGTAGCGAAAAAGGGTATCCAATTCGCCGCTTACGTCTTTTTTCAGCAACATGCGCACAGCGCCACCGCGACGCAAAAATTGCAGCATGGCCAGACTATCGTCTTGCGTCATGAATAGGTCTTTTGGGTGATCATTTGCAGAATTTCGCCCCATTTGCTGACCAGGTTAGTCGCCTGCGAAATGGCCGCGTTAAGCATCTGTATTGCTTTTTGAATCGTCAGTTGCGCTTGAGAGGAGAGATCGCTGTCGCGATTCGCGCTATTATCCAATGCGGCTTTAACGGCTTGAAGACTGCCTTTGTCCAATTTACCGTCAGCCCCCGCGTGCTGTTTGATGTAGTCGTCTATCGATTTGCCATCTACCTGAATACCGTGCGTCTTCATATACTCAATAACGTCGGCAGGTACCGCTTCTTTGGTATTGCCATCACCTTTTGACGCTTGCGCAATGGCCTCATCCATCTGGTTTGCCTTTTCCTGAGTATCTCTGGCTCGATTGGATGCATTTTGAATATCATTGAATTGGGCATAGGCGCGCGATGACTGTACATCCTGCAACAACAGCATTATTTCATAGGCATAGGCGAAGATATTATCGGCTGGCCCATAATAACGCGACTTTCCCTGGGATGTATTTCCGAGACGTGTTTCTTTATCTTCAAATACACTAGGATTAATGCTTGGTAATGAATAAACTGGTATGCTCGCCATCATAAACCTCCTGAATATAAAACAGTGTAGATATGCTCACTATTTATTAACGCTGTGCTTAATATGCGTTTCGATTTTTTTCAAAGAGATACTTAATGCTTTCAAATCTTTTTTGGCATTTTCCGCAATAATGTTCATGTGATGGATACTCAGCGGTTTTTCCGCTTGCACATCATTCTGCGAAACGGTTCGCCCCGCAGAAGCCAGTTTGCCTTTTATTTTTTCAAATTCCGAAAAACATTTTAATAGACGTTCATACTCTACTTCAAACTTTTTAAATTGATTCGCGATATTACCTGACATGATACACCTCTCATCGTTCACTAATATGTCAGCCGTTGGTATGAAGATGGTTATTCTTTACTGACTTCACTCAGCCCCTAGCGCTATATTGTGATAACGAAAGTAAATGATCTTGATAATATCTTCGCTCTGCATTACCGCTTCCAGCAATAAGGCAAAGTGCTGATATTCCTCTGGCGTAATGGGTTTCGCCATGGCACAGGTTAATCGATGACGGGCCGCACTCAGCACCATCAATGCCTTTTGGGCATCGTCAGCCGAACTCTGTATGCGATCTTCCAATGCCGTCAGCGTCGTCATCGTATTTCCCCTTAAAAATTGAATGGAAGCGTGATCAGCGTGCGCCCTTGTCTGAACGTCACCGCGCTATCGCTGATAGCCACAACCTCGCTGCCCTCAGCCAGGCGACTGCCGATGGATAAGGTATCGCCATTACCCAGCACCAGATAATCGCCACGACGGCTATGAACAATGCCAGTGACAGGGGCTGGCAGTTGTCTGGAAAACTCATTGGATAGGGGAACATCCTGATAGCTCAACGCCACAGTTGGATAGCGCGATCGCATATCCTGCATCAGTTGCGTCAAGGTCTGCTTATCCTGCGCGTTCAACACGCCGCTCAAGATGAAACGCGGCCCCGTATTCGTCAGATTCACCTTGCCCACTAATCCTTGCTGTAGCAGCGCGCTAATCAGCGCGTTACCGATCTCGTCGTAGGGGTTTTCTATCTGCCAATGCCGTAATCCCGGAACGTCGGCCAACAGCGGTTGAACCGCCGCCCACTGTTCTCCCATACGAATATCCGCATCGATCGCAACGTTGCCCTTCCCTCGGCTGACAACTTGAGCCTGGGTGTAGCCCGCCTGAATCAGCACATCTTTCACGTTTCGGACCAGTTGATCGGCGCAAATAACGTCATCCTGGTAGCGAATGTCGTGGGATTGCAGCGCAAGCCACAAGGGCGTCAACGCATCGCTCGATTCGCAATCCCCAGACACACGCAGCACGCCATCCTGCTGCCATTGCGCCACGAGGTGCGTCAACCCGGTTTGCTGCAACAACGCGCTCACGTCCACTGGTGCTTCCGTCGATGGCGACGGGCTCCATTCCATAGAGAAAAATATCAGGGCCAAGATCAGCATAAGCATGCCAGGCACCAACATCCAGCCGCTTGAAAACCGGCGAACCGGCAGGCAATAACCGGCAAGGTCTACCTGCTGCGGCCCAAATGCCATCGCTAATCCTGCCGCCTCCAATACGCCCTGGGACGGTAATGGGTGATGCTGTACATGGCGGCGACCATTTACCCGCACCGACACCTTTTCCGCATTGGCATAGAGTTGCCCGTCAACGACCGCCAGCTCGATGCGGCTTGCGGCCTGCAAAGGGATGCACAGATCGCATTCCCGTTCACCAATGGAGAGACGACCTTCCAATAGCCACACTTCCCGTCCATGCAATACGCCGCCTAACAGGCGAATCTTCCACGTGTTTTCCATACGCTTTTCACTGTTGTCTATTGGCAACGGATGCCTTGATCAGGAACAAGCGAATAACGCTATGCCTTTGGTTGGTTTTGGTGCTGAACAGGTGGCCAAGCACAGGGATGTTGCCTAACAAAGGGACTTTCTTTTCCGACTGTCTCTGCTTATCCTGTTTGAACCCGCCCAATAACAGGCTCTGCCCCGCCTGCAACATGGCTTGCGAAGCGATTTCTGCATTTTGAACACCGGGCAAAGGCTCGTCCTGACTGATGGGGTCGCTTTGTTGCCCATCCTGAATGTTCAGGTTCAACATGATATTTTGCTTGCCATTCTGCTCTAACAGTCGAGGCGTAACGCGCAGTAGCGATCCGGTCGTCACAGACTCCAGCTTGGCGATTCTGTCGCCCTCAAGCTTGGTGTAGAACGTGACATTCTTGTCCAACACGGCCTGAATATTGTTGAGCGTCACCACCGAAGGTTGCGATAACACATAGGCACGTGAGTTCTTTTCCAGCGCGCTAAGGCGCACCATAAAGTTCGGCGTGTCTTTGATCACGCTGGAGAATCCGCTGTCCAGGCTCCCCCCGTTATTATTGAAGCTGAGCATTCCGCCACCGATCGATGTCGCCGCACTCCAGTCAATGCCTAACTGGCTGATATCCGCGGCATCCACATCAATGATGGTCACAGATATTTCGATCATTTCAGGCCGTTGATCCAACTGGGTGATCAGTTGGCGATACCCCGCCATGTTGGCGCTGCGATCGCGCACGATGACCGCATTCTGACGCGGGTCCGCAGAAAACATCGGTAGTCCCTGAGTCGCAGGCGTATTGCTGGCTGGAGCGGGTGTGCCGCCGCGAGTCATGTCACGCAGCACGCTGACAATGCCGGGCACCACAACGGTCTGATCGCGGTATCGATAGTGATCATCCAGCGCCGTGGCATATTTCAAGGGATATACCACAACGCTCACGGCATCATCCTGACGTTTGCTAATATCGGCATCAAGGGTGGTTGCCAGTTGCGTAACGCGTTCCAGGCACGCAGGTACACCGCTGATTTCCAGCGCATGCTCATTCAACACAGGATAAATGACACAACTTCTATCCTCAGGAACATTCAGTCTGCGTAAATTTGCTGCAAAACGCGTGGCGGATAGCACATTAAGTGTTACAAGATGGCGTGACAGACGCTGTGCGGGGTAAATAAACAACGTATTACCATCGTAATAAGAAACCAGATTATATTGGCTCATCAACTTACATAGGATATTCACCGGCGGTCCTGGCAAGATAACGCCGCTGAAATTTTGTACAATCGCCGAATCAATATTCGTTGATGTATAATAGTTTTCCGCGAGATGCTTCAACAGAGAGGAAAGCGACATATTTTGTGCCCGCAATGAAAAATCATTGCCTTCCCACGGTAAGTTTTCAGCATAAGAAACCGAACAGAAAAAAAACAAAACCAAATGGGCGATTTTATATAGCTTCATATTCTTACCTGGCATGGGTGTTGTTTACTCAAAATGAGGTATCGAAAATAACGTGTTAGCGCCACATGGATCTCTATTTCTTTTGCCATCACTTCAGCAGAGATTTTCTTATCATAGACACAACACAGCCAACTTTTCTCATCGGAGATGTAGCAGGAAAAATCGTGAATATCATGATGCCCCCCCAACAAACATGAAACATAACACAATGTTTCCAATGAAAAATCACAAGAGTCAACAAGATGTATTGCCAGAATCCAGTAGAGATTGCATGGATAGCCTTTCGCAGAGAGATCCGCTATTTTCATCGCGATTTCTCCTTTACTATTAGGCTTGGATATACCCTCAACCAAAGGGATACTTTTTAGTAAATCAAGCATGTAGAACAACCTCCATGGGATAATCTTATTCTCAAATGCAATGAGAATCTTAGACATCAACCTTATACCTGATTTTTACTTATGGAGAGGTTATATATATTTACAAATTAAAACAATTGCGGCGCTAAAGCCTAAAAGCCTATTATATTAGTGAAAATTACCGTGTTAGAGAAAACCGACAGACGTAAATTTATTCGCCCACAGGGGCAATTTCATTTAGACACCATTCTCGGGTATGACAATGAAAAGAAAACGCTCATTGGTGAGTAAACCGACATTATTTATATCACTGTGCTTATTTATTATCTGGCTGGTTTCTGTTTTTGCTGCAACCTACGCCTCTCTTAACCAGGAAAAACATTATTTAATTGAAAATCTAACGCACTTTTCTACCCTGCGGGCAACGTTAACCAACCACCGTTTTGAAGGTGCAGAACGGGATGCGCAGATATTGGCACACCGTTACCACCTGTATCACAGCGAAGCTGCAGACAAGGCCGTGGTCGACAAAAGTGAAAGCTGTTACCTGCCCATTGATACCAGCGCATGTATCCCCAAAACGGTTCAAGAGAAGGATCGCAGCTTTATCCAGGTTTACGGCACCGCCGGGCAAACCTATTATCTCGACAGTTTTGTGCTGGATAGCCGCTATGGCATCTCGCTGCTGCCCCCTCGCGAGCACCCCGCCGACTATTTTTCACGTCGACGCACCGAGTTAACGGAATTGCTTGGCAGCCCCGTCAACCAAAATATGCACTGGGGCGAACCCAAGTACACAGAGGGCGTGGGCTGGAGCATCTCCGTTGCGGCCACCAGTTCACAGGGTATGCTCGCCGGGCTTTCCGTCAAATTAAGCGATGTGCTCTCTTACGGCCAGCTGTTCTCCGGCAGTGATATCAGCCTCTGGCTGGATAAGCAAAATCACATACTGCCTTTTTCCCTGCTCGACGAGAAGCAAGGTCAAGCACTACAGGCGCTGTTCAACGATGTCACGCTGCATGACGGCTGGCAGGAAATTCCCGGCTATCTGGTGCTGCGCACCCAGTTGAAAGGACCCGACTGGCAACAGGTTATCCTGTATCCAACGCGGGATATTATCCACCGAGCGCTGTCTATCGTCATCAGCCAGCTGCCTTTCGCATTGGCGACGTTAGTCCTCATTGCACTGATGCTATTGGGGCTGCTCCACCGTCATCTGGCCCGCCCGTTGCAGGACTTTGTCGATATCATCAATAAAACGAAACGGGCACCACTGTCGCTGCGTTTGCCGGAAAACCGTCAGGATGAACTCGGCAGCATTGCTCAGGCTTACAACCGGCTGTTGAACGATCTGCGCGCGCAACATGACAACCTGGAAAATACCGTGGTTGAACGCACGCGCGAGTTGATTATCGCCAAGCAGCAGGCGGAACAGGCCAACAAACGTAAAAGCAGCCATCTGACCACCATCAGCCATGAACTGCGCACGCCGCTCAGCGGCTCACTGGGTGCGCTGGAGCTGCTCCAACTCACCCCGCTATGCGCCAAGCAAAGTCATCTGGCGGAAACGGCCAGGCTTTGTACCCTCTCATTGCTGGATATCATCAACAACCTGCTGGATTTCTCGCGTATAGAGTCAGGGCAAATCTCGCTGCACGTCGAGCAGACAGCGCTGCTCCCGCTGATCGATCGCGCGATGTACACCATTCAGGGACCGGGAAAAAGCAAAGGATTGATGCTGCGTACCACCGTCAGCGGTGATGTGCCCTTGCTTATCGATATGGATGCGACTCGTGTGCGGCAAATTCTGGTGAATCTGTTGGGGAATGCGGTCAAATTTACGGATAACGGAGGGATAACGCTCAGCGTCACGCGCAACGACAACACGCTGATATTTGCCGTCTGTGACAGCGGCAAAGGCATTGCCTCTGCCGACCGCGACGCGGTATTCACCCCCTTCTTTCAGAGCCAGGGAAACATTCAGGGGACCGGGCTTGGACTGACGATTGCCTCGAATCTGGCTCGAATGATGGGGGGCTGGCTGGATCTCAACAGTTCGGTAGGGCTCGGCACCTGCATCTCTTTTATGATGCCGCTCGGTAAACACGTCACGCCCACGCCATTAAGCGGCAATATCACCGCGCCATTGGCACTGCACCGGCAACTGAGCGAATGGGGACTGACATGCGATGCCGCAACGCATGACAATGCCCTGTGTGCAGATGAACTTGGCTTTCTGCCGGGCAAACTCTATACGCTGGCCGCTCAGATAACGTCAGGCATCACCGACACCGATAAAGCGGTGATCCCGGTTCAAACCTGGCGATTACATATCCTGCTCGTTGATGATGCGACGATAAACCGCGGCATCATTGGTGCCATGCTGACGCTGCTCGGGCAAAACGTCACTACCGCCAGTAACGGCCGGGAAGCGCTGGCGTATGGGCGACAACAACGTTTTGATCTGGTGTTGATGGATGTCTGTATGCCGGAGATGGATGGACTGACCTGCACCCGACAGTGGCGTCAGGACAGCAATAATCAGGATCCTGAATGCGCCATTATGGCCTTGTCGGCCAACACTGCATCGGAAGAAATTGTCCGTTGCAAGCAAGCCGGTATTCACCATTACCTGACCAAGCCCGTCACGCTGGCGCATTTGGCCGATGGCATCAGCATCGCTGCCGAATATCAACTTCAGCGAGAAATCGATCTGCAAGAGCAAGATAACCTGACAGACAAGGCCATCATCGACATCACTCACCCCACTATGCGACGAAAAATCCGTCGTGCGCTTCGCGAATTGCTGTCAAGCATTGAACAAAATTCAAGCGATCAGAAAAAAACTATCACGCTGTTGCATACCCTAAAAGGATGCATCGGGCAGGCTGGTCTCGGTCCATTGCTGTGCGATGTGATCGATATGGAGAACCGTGTTAAACGTGGACTGCCATTATCTAACGCGGAAATTGCAGAACTGCGTCTTACGCTGGATGTCGCTTTACGTTTGAAATGCTCACCGTAAAGGGCAACGTTTTGTTGAGAGGAATGGAATATGAACGATCATAAAATTTTGCTGGTGGACGATCATGAGTTGATCATAAACGGCATTATCAATTTGCTGGCGCCCTATCCGCGCTTTCGTATCATTGCGCACACTGAAAATGGCCTTGAGGTCTATAACGCCTGCCGCCTGCACGAACCAGATATTGTGATCCTCGATCTGGTATTGCCGGGTATCAATGGGCTGGATCTTATCCCACAGCTCTGTTCGCGCTGGCCTAAAATGGCGATCCTCGCTTACACCGCACATAACGAGGAGTTTATGGCAATACGCACCCTGTCGGCAGGCGCCATGGGGTACGTATTGAAAAACAGTAGCCAAAAGACATTATTGGCTGCAATACAGACCATGGCCGTCCGAAAAAGGTATATCGACCCGGCTCTCAACCGAGATGCCATCAACTCCGCCCTGAACACGGAAGGGGACAGTCCGGAGTTGCTGACACCGCGTGAACGGCAAATACTGAGACTTATTGCCAACAGCTACACCAACCGCCTTATCGGCGAACAACTGTGCATCAGCGTTAAAACGGTCGAAACCCATCGGCTGAACATTATGAAAAAGCTCAATGTACATAAAGTGACAGAGCTGCTTAATTGCTCGAGGCGCTTAGGGCTAACTGATTGAGTTTTTTATACCAGGCCACACTTTATAGCGCCTGTTAACAGGCGCTGATAGCCAGACGTTCTACGTGATGAATAGCCTCGCGTAGCGTCTCGCGGGTAACGACATGGGGCATATTGCCCATATCCGGTGCCGTCACGGCCGCATTCAATATGGCCGCCTGTTCCTCAGAAGTCAGGGTTGGTGCAATCGCTGCCAGTGATGTTGGAATGGCACAATCCTTCGCCAACGCAATGGCTTCAAGCAATTCCTCATCGCTACGCCCTTCCTTCGCCAGTAAACAGAGATTACCAAACCCCACCAGCAGACCATGCCCGTAAGCGCGCGTCTTATCGCACACGGTAAAGCCCTCGTAGAGCGCATGGGACGCCGCCGCATGGGCACCATTGCTCATCAACGAGGTCAACCCGATCGCCCGGATTGAGAAAAGCCAGACACAGCATTTCCAGCAGGTTTTCCGAGCCGTTGCCCATCACCACCTGTTCCGGCGTCATCCCGGTGCGCGCGGCAATTACCGCGCGCAATTGGAGACTCGCCGGATCGGGATAACAGGCCGTGCGCGTCACCTCAGTTCGCAGCGCCGCGTCGGCCAACGGGCTCATGCCCAGTGGGTTTTCATTGCTGGCAAGGCGGGCAATATACGTCACAGCAAAACGCTGGTGCACCGCATCATCAGATAACCCAGAGTTATAGCGCCCCAGTTGGCGGGCTTCGCGCCGCGCCAGTCGTTCAATCGTTTCTTTCATGATGACCTCAGCGGCGCGCTCCGTTAGCCCTTCACCATCGGCAAGTTCAACCCATGCTGCGCGGCGCACGCGATAGCGCTCTCATATCCTGCATCCGCATGGCGCATCACGCCCGTTGCCGGATCGTTCCACAGCACGCGCGCCAGACGTTCATCGGCCTGTTCGCTGCCGTCACACACGATCACCGTGCCCGCATGCTGTGAGAAGCCCATGCCCACACCGCCGCCGTGATGCAGGCTGACCCAGGTTGCGCCACCCGCCGTGTTTAACAACGCATTGAGCAGCGGCCAGTCGGATACCGCATCCGAGCCATCGCGCATCGCTTCAGTTTCCCGATTGGGTGAGGCAACCGATCCGCAGTCCAGATGATCGCGACCAATCACAATCGGCGCTTTCAACTCGCCATTGCGTACCATCTCATTGAAAGCCAACCCTGCCAGATGGCGCTCACCCAATCCCAACCAGCAAATGCGCGCCGGTAATCCCTGGAAGGCGATGCGCTCTTGCGCCATATCCAGCCAGCGGAGTGGAGTAACGACGTGTTCTCGGGAAACAGCGCTTTGAGCTTGGCATCGGTACGCGCGATATCCTCCGGATCGCCTGACAGCGCCACCCAGCGGAATGGGCCTTTGCCCTGGCAGAACAACGGACGAATATAGGCAGGCACAAAACCGGGGAAATCGAACGCGTTAGCCACGCCCTCTTCCAGTGCCATTTGGCGGATATTGTTGCCGTAATCCACCGTCGGGATACCCGTATGATGGAATTCCAGCATCGCCTGTACATGCACCGCCATCGAGGCTTTGGCCGCCTTTTCTACCGCTTTCGGATCGCGAGTGCGCATCTCTGCCCAGTGCGCCACGTCCCACCCTTGCGGCAGATAACCGTTAATCGGATCGTGCGCCGAGGTTTGATCGGTCACGATATCTGGGCGCATACCTCCGGCCTTGGCACGTTTCACCAGCTCTGGCACCACATCCGCTGCGTTACCCAACAGACCCACAGAAATGGCGCGTCCTGCTTTGCACGCTTCATCGATCATTGCCAACGCCTCATCCAGATCGGTGGCCTTGTAATCGAGATAACGTGTGCGCAAGCGAAAATCAATACGTGATTCCTGGCACTCGATCGCCAACACGCTGGCACCGGTCAGAACGCCCGCATTGAACAGCGCCAGCAAGGTTTCAATCACCTGACGGCGTACGCCGGAATGGCCTCTCGCCAGACTCACCACTTTGGTCGCCATCACCAAGCGCAGCACGTTATCGGGTAACAGTTCACCTACGCCAACGCTGTGCGACAGCACCAGATTACGTTGCAACTCCGCCAGACGATCGGCAGGAATGGAGGTACTTACCAGCTCGCCAAACCCGGTATTGATGCCGTAGACCACCCGATTCTGCCGCACGATATCCGCCACCTGTTGGCACGCGGCATCCACGTCAGCCCAGGCCTCTTCGGCGAGCGTCAGCGTGACGCCACCGTGATAAATCGCCCGCAGCGTCGCCAGATCGACTGCACCGGGAGTGAGGCAAATCGACGGGGGTGTTGTCGTCATAATCTATTCCTGTATATACAAGTTAAGCTGAAGTAAAAACGCCATAGGCGTTTTTATGTCTTGTTCTGTGTCTGTATGCCTGACTAATGCGCCAACGCCTGGAGCGTTTCGGCGCGAATCTCTTCGGTCACCCTGGCCTTGAGCGCCATAAATTCTGGCGAGGTTTTCAGGGTGTAATCACGATGCCCTTCAAAGGCAACCGCCACTTCGGTTTTGATGCGTCCCGGGCGAGCACTAAAAATCGCTACTCGGTTACCCATAAAGATAGCTTCATCAATATCGTGCGTGACAAACATCACTGTCTTTCGTGACGCTTCCCACACCGAAAGTAAAAGTTCCTGCATCATGACGCGCGTCTGGTTATCCAGCGCGCCAAAAGGTTCATCCATTAACAGCACTTTGGGATCGTTCGCCAATGCGCGCGCAATCGCGGTGCGTTGCTGCATACCGCCAGAAAGCTGACGCGGATAGTGATGCTCAAAACCTTTCAGGCCGACCTGATGAATGTAGTAGTCACAACGCTCCTGCTGCTGCGCCTTGCTGATGCCGCGCTCCTGCAAACCAAAGCAGATGTTCTGCGCCACCGTCAGCCAGGGAAACAGCGTATAGCTTTGAAACACCATACCGCGATCCGCGCCCGGTCCTTCCACCAGCGCGCCATCGAGCCACACTTCACCGCTGGTGGGCGAATCCAACCCGGCGATGATGCGCAACAAGGTGGATTTACCACACCCGGACGGCCCGAGAATGGTGATGAAGTCGTTTTCCTGTACCTGATAATCGACGGGCAACAGCGCCTGAGTCTGTTCGCCGAGCGGGCCGGTAAAGATGCGCTCGACCTGGCGTACCGCTAATTTGCTGTGGGACATTACAATAAGCTCCAGGAAAACAGGAGTCGGTTCATCGCCTTAAACAGAAAATCTGACAGCAGGCCAATCACCCCGATGACGATAATGCCGAAGATGATCTGTCCGGTGTTCAGCAGTGCCTGACTGTCCACAATCATGTGACCGATACCGCTCGACGAGCCAATAAGCTCAGCAACAATCACGTAAGTCCACGCCCACCCGAGCACCAGTCGCAGCAGTTCGGCGATTTCCGGTGCCGCACCGGGGATCAGCACGCGACGTACCACGCTGCCGTTGCTGCATCCCAACGTGTGGGCGGCTTCCACCAGATCGCGACGCGCAGCCCCTACCGCTACCGCCACCATCAACACGATTTGAAAGAAGGAGCCAATAAAGATCACCAGAATCTTCTGCATCTCACCGATGCCCGCCCACAGGATAAGCAGCGGAATAAACGCGGATGCCGGTAAATAGCGGCAAAACGACACAAATGGTTCGAAAAACGCCTCGCACAGTTTGTACGCGCCCATCAGAATGCCGAGGGGGACACCGATGATCGCGGCCAGCAGGAACCCTGCCAGCACGCGCATCACCGTCATGGCAATATCCTCAGAGAAGTTATACTGGGTAAAGAGGATCGCCCCTTCACGCAGCATGGTCAGCGGATCGGCCAAAAAGGTCGGTGATACCGAACCGCTGAACGTCACCATTCCCCACAGGGCAAAAGACAGGACAAAAAAGGCCACCCCAAGTGCCACGCGCAACCGCACGGCAACAGGCCGCAGCGACACCATCAACGGATTGTGCCAGCGCGGTGCAGCGTCAGGTAACGCCGCAGGCGGCAAAGGCAGTTTGTCAGTCGCGCGAGAATCACTCATCATGCCAATATCCTTATTTCACGTAGCTGGCGTCATACAGGGTGCTGATATCCGGGATCTTGCGAATCACGCCCATTTCCAACAGCAATTTGGCCGCTTCGTTGCTAAAGGTTTCGATCTCACCGCTGAAGAATTTGCGGTTCTGTTCTCTGTCCTGCCAGCGCAGATAGCTGGCTGATTTAGCAAAATCCGCACCGCTTGATTTCACCGCAGCCCCCATGATCTCATAGGATTTGTCCGGCTCGGCCTTGATCATCTCCAGCGCATCGAAATAGCTTTCCACCAATGCCTTGGCGGCCTGCGGATTTTTCGCAAGGAAATCCGGCGTACAGCCAAGCGTGTCCATTACCATCGGGTAATCGAGCGTGGTGGCAATGATCTTGCCGCTTTCAGGCTTGTCGCGCACCGTGGAGAGATAGGGCTCATAGGTCATGGCGGCATCGTTTTGCCCGGCGAGCAGCGCCTGCGCAGCGGCCTGTGGCGAGAGCGTTGCCGTCTTCACGTCTTTAAGCGTCATGCCGTTTTTATCCAAGATCCACGCCAGCGCAAAGTAGAGGGAAGTGCCCGGTGCATCGACACCAATGGTTTTTCCTTTCAATGACTTGATATCATTGATCGGGCCACGTACCGCCAAACCGTCAGCACCGTAGGATTTATCCAACTGCACAATCTGTTTAATCGGCACACCGTTGGCGTTCCAGGCGACATAGGTTTCCACCGTGGTAGCGGCACATTGAATCGCACCGGAGGCCACGGCCAGATGGCGATCTTTTTGTGGGATCATTTTGATCGACACGTCCAGCCCGTGCTTCTTGAAGATGCCCGCTTTATCGGCCAGCGTCAGCGGCGCAAAGCCGGTCCAGCCAGAAATACCGATCGCTACAGGCGTATCTGCCGCCTGCGCCACGCCTGCCGATACCATGCAAAGCACCATCAGGGTCGCTTTCCAGCCCATGTTACCTCGTGCTTTGTTCATTCGTTCCGCTCCTGTGAGAGAAGTCATTACCCATGCGGCAAACTGCGCCAACGTCATTGTCTAAGCTTGTATAGACAACCAAAGCAAGCAGTGTGCCAATATCACAGAATCGGCGTTTAGCCCTTTATTGGCGGGAATAGTGTGAAAGTACCATGCAGGAAAACAGGTTCCAGAATAGTGCATTGCTCCCGTTTGGCGCACCATGATGATTCGTTATTAACGAGGCAACGCGCAAAAACACGCTTGCTGCCCTGAACAATAGGCTGTCAGCAGCACGGCACCGTCCTTTCCCTATTGTCTATACATATACATACGCGCATAAAATTCGCTACACTGCACAAAAGCGTAGGGTCAAGGAGAACACCGTGGTGACACAGCAGCGCGCATCGCAACTTGCAGGCGCCATGAGCGATATACCCACCCCCATCTATCAACGGGTCAAGCAGGCGATCATCAGCCAGATTCGTACGGGTGCCTGGCAGCCTCACCAGCGTATCCCGTCAGAGAGCGAGTTGGTCAACGAGCTCGGCGTTAGCCGTATGACGATTAACCGCGCGCTGCGCGAGCTGACCAGTGAAGGTTTTTTGCTGCGTATGCAAGGGGTTGGTACGTTTGTCGCGGAGATCAAGGCCTACGCGGCCATACTGGAAGTGCGCAATATCGCCGAAGAGATTGCCGAACGTGGACATCGCCACAGCAGCCGCGTGTTAGCGCTGCAAAGTCTGAAGGCGGAAGGAGAACTGGCAGAACAGTTTGATATCTCGCCGGGGCAAACGCTGTTCCACTCGCAGATCGTCCATTACGAAAACGATCTTCCGGTCCAACTGGAAGATCGCTACGTCAATCCTGTGGAAGCACCGGACTATCTGCAACAGGATTTCACCAGTCGCACGCCTTACACCTATCTCAGTCAGGTGGCCCCACTCACCGCCGGTGAACATATCGTGGAAGCCCTGATTCCAGACGATCACCAGCGTCAAGTGTTGGCACTCGATCCACAGGAGCCGTGTCTGATGATCCGCCGTCGCACCTGGCACGACACGCGTATTGTTACCGTCGCTCGCCTGATCTATCCCGGTTCACGCTATCGCCTGTTGGGCCGTTTCAAGACCCACGGCTGATGGCTGTCAGCGCTTGCTCTCGCGGCGAAATACCGCGGTGTAGAGCAGCCAGGCATCCTCAGTCAGTGGCGTGAGGTCGCGTAGGGGTTGTTGGCTTGCCCACCACACGCCTTGTCCCGCCTGACAGGTTTCCTCACCAATACGCCAGCAGCCGTCCATCACATAAAGCACGCCCGCTTCCTGCGCGCCCAGTTGCATCGCGTCACGCACAGCCATCACGGTGGCATAATGGCTGTCGCGCCGGGTCATGATATTAAAATCCCGGTTGGCAGCATCCCCGTCATGCGTCACGATCGGCGTAGCGGAAAGCGGCGTTTCACCGGCAAAAAACAGCGGCTCGCCGCGCCGCAAACGGTGCGAAAACGCCGGAAAAACCAGAGAAACACCGGAGCCTTCCAGCAAGGTAATAATGCGATCAACGCCCGGAAAAGCAGAAAAGTCACCGGCCTGCGCAATGGTGGCAATGCTGGCACGCCAGGCAAACCCTTCCCCCTCCACCGCAGGCGCACTGATGATTTCCCGTGTTTCTCCGCCGCCATTGCGCCAACGGCTGACCGGTAAGGTATTCACATCAAAAAATGGCATCAGAGGCTCCCCAACGCATCCATGACCATGGCGAACTGGCGGTCAGATTCATCATCCAACGCATGACGCCCCTGATGAATCACCTGTTTCCCTGCAACCCACACATCGCGAATTTGCTGACGCTCACCGGCAAACAGCCAGCAATTGAGCAGCGCGCGGTCCGGCAGGCCGTGCAACCAGGCATTGTCCTCCAGCACCAGCCAATCGGCGCGATAACCCGGAGCCAGCGCGCCGATGGCAACCCCACAGGCTGCCGCACCGCCCGCCAGCGCCTGCCGATAAAGCACGTCACCGACGGCAGGCAGATCAGGCGTCACTACGCGGTTGCGCCGTCTGTCACGCAAACGTTGCGCATATTCCAACCAGCGCAGCTCTTCCAGCAGGTTCAATGAGACATGGCTGTCTGAACCGATGCCCCAGCGGCCGCCCAGTGCGACATACTGGTCCAGCGCAAAGATGCCATCGCCAAGGTTGGCTTCTGTGGTCGGACACAAGCCCGCAATGGCTCCGCTGGCCGCTACGCGCTGTAGCTCCCGTTCATCCAGATGTGTGGCATGAATCAACGTCCAGCGGCCATCCACCGCGAAGCGATCGTACAGCCAGTTCACCGGACGTTCGCCGCTCCACGCCACGCAGTCTTCCACCTCTTTTACCTGCTCGGCAATGTGAATGTGTACCGGCAACATTGCGGGCATGGCTGCCAGCACGTCGTTGATTTGGCCTTCGCTGACGGCTCGCAATGAGTGAAAGAAAATCCCATTTTAAAGCAACGATTTATCTCGTAACAACGTTACCAGCCGCTGCTGCTGGGCTAGATAGTGCTCGGTATGCTGGATAAAACGCCTTTGCCCCGGCAGCGCAGGCTGGGCACCAAAACCGGCGTAACTGTAGAGCACCGGAAGCAGGGTTTGTCCGATGCCCGCGCGCTCTGCCGCCGCCATCAGTTGCAGCAGCATGTCATCCTGCGCGTAAGGCTGCCCGGCCGGATCGTGATGCAGATAATGAAACTCAGCAACCTGGGTATAGCCCCCTTTCAACATCTCGATATAGAGTCGGCTGGCGATAGCACCAACCTGTTCCGGCGTCAGGTGACCCACCAGCCGATACATCAGATCGCGCCAAGTCCAGAAACTGTCTTGGGGATCGCCCGCCACTTCTGCCAGCCCCGCCATCGCGCGCTGAAAAGCATGTGAATGCAGGTTCGCCATCGCGGGCAGCACAATACCCGACAGTAGCTGAATACCCGGCAATGACTGCGTTTCTTCTGACGTGGCGTTTTGCTCGACGCCAGTAATCACGCCCTCGGCGGAAACGGCAATGCGGACATTGCACGCCCATCCCTGCGGCAACAGGGCGCGCGGAGCGAAAAAGCTCGGCATAGTTGATCCTTTACGGTTGTGGTTTGAGTTGCCTTGCCAGTTGTCTATACCTATACATACACCAGCTCACCGGCCAACGACTATAGTGAATTATTATGGTCACAATAAGAAAAAGCTATCCTGCGCCCCTTGTCGTTCCAGTGCGGGTAGGTTAGCTTGTCTTTGGTTGTATATACAATAAGAGTGACATCATGACTCAACGATTATCCTGCGACAGCCTGTGGCTTGGCGCAGATCTCGTCACCCTGCGCGATGGACGCTACCAGATCATTCATGATGGCGCGCTGGCGGTAGCAGAGGGCAGGATCGCCTGGGCTGGGCCGCAAGCGCAGCTACCAGACTATGACGCCGATACCACCACCCACTTCGACGGCGGTATCATTACGCCCGGTTTTATTGATTGCCACACTCACCTGATGTTCGGTGGCGATCGCAGTGACGAATTCGAACAGCGCCTCAATGGCGTAAGTTATGCCGACATCGCCGCCGACGGTGGAGGGATTCTCTCCACCGTGCGTGCCACGCGTGCCGCAACGGAACAGCAGTTGGTCGAAAGCGCACGACAACGATTAGCCTTGCTGTTAGCCGAAGGCGTCACCACCGTCGAGATCAAATCCGGCTATGGTCTGGATATCGACAGCGAAGTGAAAATGCTCCGCGCCATACGCCAACTGGCCGCACAGGTGCCCGCGCAGGTGGTTGCTACCTGTCTGGCGGCTCATGCCGTTCCACCGGAATACGCAGGGCGCGCGGACGCATGAATTACCACACTCTGCGACCAGTTGCTGCCGCAGGTCGCACGAGAGCAGTTGGCCGATGCCGTTGACGCATTCTGCGAACACCTGGCGTTTTCACCTGCGCAGGTTGAAACACTGTTTAACACCGCCAGGCAGCTCGGGCTGCCAGTAAAATTGCACGCAGAGCAACTCTCCGCACTAGGCGGCAGCTCTTTGGCGGCACGCTACCATGCGCTCTCTGCCGATCATCTGGAATACCTGACGGAAGAGGACGTACGGGCCATGGCGGCCAGCGGCACGGTCGCCGTGCTGTTACCGGGTGCTTTTTACCTGCTGCGCGAAACGCAGCGACCGCCGGTAGAATTGCTGCGCCAGTACGGCGTGCCCATGGCTATCGCCAGCGATGCCAATCCCGGCACCTCACTGGCCCTTTCTCTGCGTCTGATGCTCAATATGGCGTGCACTCTGTTTCGGCTCACGCCGGAAGAAGCATTGGCCGGTGTCACCTACCACGCCGCGAAAGCGCTGGGGCTGCAAGCGAGCCACGGATCGCTGGAGGCCGGCAAAGTGGCCGATTTTGTACACTGGCCGGTAGCACGTCCGGCAGAATTAACCTATTGGCTGGGTGGGCAGTTGCCCTGTACCACCGTTTATCGAGGGAGTGTTCGTCATGGAACCGTTTGATTTTCAAAGCGGCACGCTGCCGTTGTTAGTCAGTATTCCCCACGCGGGAACCCGGCTTACGCCCGAAGTCGAAGACGGACTGAGTGACGCCGCGCGCCCTCAGCCGGATACCGATTGGCATATTCCACAGCTGTATGATTTTGTACGCGAGATGGGGGCCAGCGTATTGGTGGGCCACTATTCGCGTATGGTGGTCGATCTCAACCGTCCCGCTGACGATCGCCGCTCTACGCCAACGCCACCACCGGGCTGTTTCCCAGCACCTTGTTTGACGGCACGCCTACCTTTGTCGCGGGTAAAGCACCGACGCCTGAGCATCGTAACGGCTACCTGCAACATATCTGGCAGCCCTATCACCAGCAAATCCAGCAAGAACTCGATCGCCTCAAAGCGCGTTACGGCTATGCGCTGCTGTTTGATGCCCACTCCATTGCGTCACACATTCCGCGTCTGTTTGACGGCAAGCTGCCCGATTTGAACATCGGTACCAACGGTGGCGAAAGCTGTTCCCGCGAGGTAGAAGCGACAATACGTGCATGCTGTGAAGCACAGGATCAATACAGTTGGGTGATTAACGGGCGTTTCAAGGGCGGCTACATCACCCGCGCCTACGGGCAACCTGCGCAACAGCAACATGCGGTGCAACTGGAACTGGCACAGTGTAACTACATGGAAGAGCAAGCGCCCTTTGCCTGGCACGCAGAGAAAGCCGCCGCCTTGCAGGTTCAGTTGAAAAACTATCTTGCCTGTTTCTGACCGTTTCAGGCTGGCGCAACACGCCAGCCTTAACACACCGTTTATTCCGCCAGCGCGCGCATTTCGGCAATCAAATCGCTTTTGCCTTCAAATCCAATGCCCGGCAGTTCCGGCATCACAATGTGCCCTTGTTCCACCCGAACGGCATCGGGGAATCCGCCGTAAGGCTGGAACAGATCCGGATAGTTTTCATTGCCGCCCAACCCCAACCCAGCGGCGATGTTCAGAGACATTTGATGCCCACCGTGTGGAATGCAGCGCGCAGGCGACCAGCCAAACTGCTCCAGCACCTCAAGCGTGCGTAGGTATTCACACAAGCCATAGGACAGAGCGCAATCAAATTGCAGGTAATCTCTGTCTGGGCGCATACCGCCATAGCGCAACAGATTACGCGCATCCTGATGCGAGAACAGATTTTCTCCCGTAGCCATCGGCCCCGGATAGAATTCACTCAACGCCGCCTGGAGGGCATAATCCAGCGGATCGCCCACCTCTTCATACCAAAACAGCGGGTAATCACGCAGCATTTTGGCGTAAGCGATGCCGGTTTCCAGGTCGAAACGCCCATTGGCATCCACGGCAAGCTGGGCCTCGCTGCCAATCTCTTCGAGCACGGCCTCAATACGCCGACGGTCTTCCTCTATCGACGCGCCGCCAATCTTCATTTTCACCACCGTGTAACCACGACGCAGATAGCCACGCATCTCCTGCTTCAATGCATCCAACGCTTTGCCCGGATAGTAGTAACCGCCCGCGGCGTAAACGAACACGCGCGGATTGGCGCGCACACCTTTACTGTCCGCCAGCAGATGAAACAGCGGCATACCGGCAATTTTGGCGGTCGCATCCCAAATCGCCATATCCAGCGTTCCTACCGCAACCGAGCGCTCACCGTGCCCGCCCGGCTTTTCGTTTTTCATCATGGTGTTCCACACCCGATCGGGATCGAGATTATCGCCGCGCGCATTAAGCAGCGTTTCCGGGTCAGCTTCCAGAATCCGCGGACGAAAGCGCTCACAGATCAAACCGCCCTGGCCATAGCGCCCGTTGGAGTTAAACCCGTACCCGACAACCCGTCGACCATCGCGCACCACATCGGTCACGACGGCGACCAAACTGGTCGTCATGTGCGAAAAATCGATGTAGGCATTTCTGATTGGGGAAGCGATGGGTTTGGTGACTTCACACACATCGATAATACGCATAGCCGAATCTCCTGATGGTCGCTAAGCCAGCGGCAAAAAACGTACCTTTGTTACACACTCTGTTATGCCGTTTTCTTAACATGAAAAATGTCATATTCTGCGAGAGCGATGCCCTAAAGCACGCCATAACGTCTATAATAGAGGCAATTTTTGACTGATGACCAATGCGAAAAAGGAGCGCTGTAATGCCAAATCGGCATCACTTAGAGCTGGCATGGTTGGAAGACGGGATAGCGCTGGCCGAGTCGCTCAACTTTTCAAAAGCGGCGGCTGCACGTTATGTGACACAGCCAGCATTCAGTCGACGAATTCAGGCTTTGGAAGCCTGGGTCGGCGTGGCGCTGTTTGAACGTAACCGGCGCGGTGCGCGGTTAACACGAGCGGGAGAGGTCTTTTTTCATCAGGCACCAGATCTGATTCGAGCACTCTATGCCCTGCGCAACGAAACGCGCGACAGCGTCGAACAGCGCGCCCCCGAGGTCATTATGTGTACTAGCTCAGACCTGATCTGACAGTTACCGGTTATTTATACAGGTGTCTGTCAGATCAGGTCTGAGCTAGTACACATTATGGGATTATTGAACCGGAACGATATTGAAATTGAAATCAGTCTTTGTACTCGCGATGATGTGCCTAAAACCGCGAAGGTAAAACTACGTGATGTCGAGGACGCAGAGGTGTGCGAACGTCTGCTAGATAAACTCGCCGCAGTGGTGATAAACCCCAGACAGGACACGCCGTAAATGACGCTTATACCTAGGATTCATCGCTATCATCGACCAGCACAAAATCAAGCTGCTCCCGCCCGTAGTGAGAGGCCGGAAACGCGTCGCGCGGAATAAAGTCATCCGGTAGCGGGAGACCTCCACCGTTCTGCTTTGAGGTGAACTTTTCAAAAGCTTCCATCGTGGTAAAGCACACACCGCACGCCAGATTGTTACACTGGTAGTACTTGCGTCGTACCGTATTGGTGTCAGGCTTTCTTTTTTATTAAATTAACTTATTGTTTTTTTATTTTTAAAATAAAGATCCACATAGTGACCACTAGTCAACGCTAAGCCCTGCTTTTTGGGCTTTTCTTTGGACGCAAAAAAGCCAGCCCTAAGGCTGGCCACAAAAGTGGGTGCTCGCGGATCTTCACTCAAACAACAACCAACGGGCGGGGGCAAGCCCCGCCGCTGGGTTGCCTTACCTCACAGATTCGTAAGCCATTATGGCCGCAACCTCCGTTTCGCCATTTCTGATATGGATTTCACAGAGTGATTTCCGGGTTATCCAAGTAAACACCAGTAAGCTGATACAGATAACCACCAGAGCGGTGATAGCGAGTTTTTGCGGCATACTGGCCTCCTTATCTTGCCTTTCGGCGTGGAAGAGGCTACCTTTATGTTGTCTGGCATAAGAGTGGCCTCGGGTTGATTAACATCGATTCGGGGCCTTTCTCTTTCTGTCTTTTGCTGAGGCTCAGGACAGAAAGATCTAGAGCACCCGCGCGGAGTGTAACAGTAATCATCTTCTCTGCAAATTCTTACCTGCCCACGAAATCACCACGCAAAGTCTCATTCCGCACATTACGTCGGTTGATTTTGTCACGTGATTCACTGTTCTGCCGACACGTTACCAGCACGATCAGTGGTGAAAAAAATTGAAAAGCTTTCATCACTCTCTACCCGCCCACAAGCCGCACCACGCCGGGGTTTCACCCAAATCCCTACGTGACCTTTTCGACCACTGACTTTACGCGACGCGCCACAAAATCCATAACTTTTCATTTTATTTCAATGTGATGCGCTTTGTGTGGGACATCTCTCCGGCGTCAAAAACTGAAAAAAACTGAAATTCTTTTCAATCCGTCATTCCGCACCTGATTTTTCTTTTTTCGGGACTTGACGGTATTCTGAGGTTCTGAATTTAT
>NZ_JBPETA010000006.1:0-38100 GCF_051710365.1 Symbiopectobacterium sp.
TCAATGCTGTTCAATGTGGCAGTTACTGAACAAGGTTCGCCGCTTCATGGAAACCGTCAGCCCGTTTCCCAGTGGAAAACATGGACAGGCAAAAGTGTAGCGGTATTAGGAACAGCTATTTAGACCCACGTTGGAGAAGCCCATGCCGGCGACGTACTGTCCCAAGGCCATTGCCTCCACGCCTGCGGCATGGCCCGCCACGGAATCGCGCAGCGAACGGCTGATGATTTCGATGGCCTTCAGATGCAGCATATCGGTCAGCTCCCACGCGCCTTTGGTGGTAAAACCTTCAGTCGCGTGCGTCAAGGCATCCAGGCAGGTTGCCGCCTTCAGTGAGGCGGGCATGCTGGCCATCATGTTGGCATCGATAAACGAAACGATAGGAATGTCATGCGGATCGACGCAGACGAATTTGCGACGTTTTTCTTCGTCGGTGATCACGTAGTTAATCGTGACCTCGGCAGCGGTGCCTGCGGTGGTCGGGATCGCGAAGATCGGTACGCTGGGGCGACGCGTGGGCGCAACGCCTTCCAGACTGCGTACATCGGCATATTCCGGGTTGTTGATGATGATACCAATCGCCTTACAGGTATCCTGTGGCGAACCGCCGCCAATCGCGATCAGGTAATCGGCCTGCGCGGCCTTGTAGCGCTCAATACCTGCGGTCACCACGCGAATAGTGGGATTAGGCACCACGTCATCGTAAACCTCGTAGGGCAGGCCCGCCTGATCAAGCAGTGTGATGACTTTACTCACCACACCATATTTCACCAGGTCTTTGTCGGTGACGACCAAGGCTTTGTGGAAACCACGCCGGGTTATCTCTTCCACAATATGGTTAACCGCCCCCGCACCAAAATACGAGGTTTCGTTAAGGATCATTCTTTGGGTCATCGTCGTAATCTCCATAACATTTATGATTTTAAATGGGTGCTGAAAAGGGTCGGGTAGCGCAAGCGATCGGGGCGGGAAACGTCCTCAAGGCGCGAAATGTTAATCCTCATAGCGTTAGCTTCTATGCCATCAATAACGGAAAGACCGTGATGGATCGCTGATAAATGAATATTACCCTTTTAATCAGTATGGATATGTGACAGGGAAATTGCCTTCCCCTCGTTGCCATCAGCGGTGACTCGGTGGCGGTGAGCGCAAGGTGGGTGTGATCGTCGTCATCTTTAGCGTTTTTGGCACCATGACATAATCGTAACCTTTGGTTGAAATAATCTAATTTCAGTCATTTTTTTGCATTATAAAAACTAATCCATTGCAAGTATCTCTGTGGCGATCATTCTCTAATGATGTGAATGGTTGTGTCATTATTTTTGTTTCAAATGCCTATTATTGGTGTTTTATTCTAATTAATGATTTTAATTTGGCGGGTTTTGTTGCCTTGTGCTCTGGCGCTCTTTTTGTCTTTCACGGCTGGTATATAGTTTAACTTATGAAAAAGGGTGTGGTAGCCCTGTGGAAGAGGTGGTAAGTTCAATGCAAAGAAAGCGTTTGCGTGGCGTGATTCGCGCCGTTCGCAAGGAGAGGTTCGGGAGAAAAAATGACACAGCAAACTCCATTGTATCAGCAGCATGTCGCCGATGGCGCGAAGATGGTCGACTTTCACGGCTGGATGATGCCGCTGCACTACGGCTCACAGTTGGATGAACATCATAGCGTTAGGCGTCATGCGGGCATGTTCGATGTGTCTCACATGACTATTGTGGATTTACACGGCCCGCGCGTGCGCGAATTCTTGCGTTATCTGCTGGCGAACGACGTTGCCAAACTCACGCAACCGGGCAAGGCGCTTTATACCGGGATGTTAAACGCCTCGGGTGGCGTCATTGACGATCTCATCGTCTACTTTCTGACTGAAACGCATTTCCGGCTGGTGGTGAACTCTGCCACGCGGGAGAAAGATCTGGCCTGGATCGCCGAGCATGCCAAGGCATTCAACGTGGAGTGGCAGGAACGCGATGAACTGGCGTTGATTGCGGTGCAAGGGCCGTTGGCTCAAGAGAAAGTGCAGGCGTTGCTCAGTGCGGAACAGCGCGCGGCAACGGCGGGCATGAAACCCTTTTTCGGCGTACAAACCGGTGACTATTTTATTGCTACCACCGGGTACACCGGTGAGTCAGGCTATGAAATCGCACTGCCCGCAGAGCAGGCAGTGGCGTTCTGGCAACAACTGCTGGCGGCCGGTGTGCAGCCGTGTGGCCTCGGTGCGCGCGATACGTTGCGCCTTGAAGCGGGCATGAACCTGTATGGTCAGGACATGGATGAAGGCGTTTCGCCGCTGGCTGCCAATATGGGCTGGACCATCGCCTGGCAGCCGGAAGACAGGGATTTTATCGGCCGGGAAGCGCTGACCCATCAACGCAGCGAAGGCACTGAGCAGTTGGTCGGACTGGTGCTGCGTGAAAAAGGGGTGTTGCGCCATGAAATGCCCGTGCGCTTTACCGATGCGAGTGGCACGGTACAGGAAGGCATGATAACTAGCGGTACCTTTTCTCCAACGCTGGGTTTCAGTATTGCACTGGCTCGCGTGCCGCAAGGTATTGGTGAAACGGCGTTGGTGCAAATTCGCCAGCGCGAAGTGCCCGTAGAGGTGACCAAACCGGTATTTATTCGTGGCGGAAAGGCACTGGTTTGACGCCGTCCCCGATCTGACCATGATTATTGATTAACGTTAGCGCGATATATGCCGCCACACCTTCGCGTTGCAGGAAGGCGGGTATCGTGCGATTCGATACGACGAAGCGATTTTTAAGGAGAGCAGGCAATGAGCAGCACAGTCCCAAACGAGTTGAAATACGCCTCATCCCATGAGTGGGTCCAGGCCGAAGGGGAGGGTGTCTATCGTGTCGGTATTACCGAACATGCCCAGGAACTGTTGGGGGACATGGTTTTTGTCGATTTGCCTGACGTTGGCACGCAGGTTGCGATGGGCGACGACTGCGCTGTCGCTGAGTCGGTCAAGGCCGCCTCAGATATCTATGCGCCGTTGAGCGGTGAGATCGTGGCAGTGAACGATGCGCTGGAAGGGCAGCCGGAACTGGTCAACAGTGCGCCTTATGCCGACGGTTGGCTGTTTAGCATCAAAGCGTCTGATGAAAGCGAATTGAACGACCTGCTGGATGCCACGGCTTATCAGGCGCTGTTAGAAGAAGACGAATAACCTTGTCACCCCGTGACGGTTTTATCGCGCATCACGGGGTAAATCGATTTGTCAGAATGTAAGACACTGAGCGCAGTCTACCGCGTTCGCACTTGTTGTTTGCCATGAACGTTCACTTGCTATACCCGTCATACTTCAGGTTGCATGTGCGTTGGCTGCACTCGCTTACCCGAATCACTTACTTATGTAAGCTCATCGGGATTCGCTCCCTTGCCGCCTTCCTGCAACTCGAATTATTTAGGCTATATAACAGTTGCTTGAAGCAGGAAATACCCCTAATGACTCAGACTCTCAGCCAACTCGAACATGACGCCGCTTTCGTGGAGCGTCACATCGGCCCTACGCCCGAGCAGCAGGCTCACATGCTGGAAACGCTCGGTGCGGATTCATTGTCGGCGTTGATTCGACAGATTGTGCCGGCAGATATCCAGTTGCCCAACCCGCCAGCGGTGGGCGATGCGCTGCCCGAGCATCAGGCGTTGGCGGAGCTCAAGTCGATTGCCAGCCGCAACCAGCGCTACAAGAGCTATATCGGCATGGGGTACACCGCTGTGCATATGCCGCCGGTGATCTTGCGTAATTTGCTGGAAAACCCCGGCTGGTACACCGCCTATACACCTTATCAGCCTGAAGTCTCGCAAGGGCGGTTAGAAGCCTTGCTGAATTTTCAACAGATGACGCAGGACTTGACCGGGCTGGAGCTTGCCTCTGCCTCTCTGCTGGATGAAGCGACTGCGGCAGCGGAAGCGATGGCAATGGCCAAGCGCGTCAGCAAGCTGAAACAGGCTAACCGCTTCTTCGTGGCAGAGCATGTGCATCCTCAAATGCTGGATGTGGTGCGCACCCGTGCTGAGACCTTTGGTTTTGAAGTTGTGGTCGGCGATGCCGCCGCCGCATTGGAAACGGAAGGCGTGTTTGGCGTTCTGTTGCAGCAGGTGAACACCTATGGTGAAGTGCATGATTATCGTGATCTTATCGCGCAACTGAATGCGCGCAAGATCATCGTTAGCGTCGCTGCTGATATCATGGCTCTGGTGCTGCTGGCCGCGCTGGGCAAACAGGGAGCCGATATTGTGTTTGGCTCCGCCCAGCGTTTTGGTGTGCCGATGGGCTACGGTGGTCCGCATGCGGCCTTCTTCGCCTGCAAGGATGAGTATAAACGCGCCATGCCGGGGCGTATTATCGGCGTTTCGCGTGATGCGGCAGGTAACACGGCGCTGCGTATGGCGATGCAGACGCGTGAGCAACACATCCGCCGCGAAAAAGCCAACTCCAACATCTGCACCTCTCAGGTGCTGCTGGCGAATATCGCCGGTTTCTATGCGGTTTATCATGGGCCGCAGGGGCTCAAGCGTATCGCTGAACGCATTCATCGTTTAACCGATATTCTGGCCGCCGGGTTGCAACAGGGCGGCTTGAAACTGTGGCACTCCACCTGGTTTGATACGCTGGCGGTTGAGGTCACAGACAAGAACGCCATTAACGCCCGCGCACAGAATGCCGGGATCAACCTGCGCACCGATCTCTATCACGGGGTCGGTATCACGCTGGATGAAACCACTACCCGCGAAGATGTCGCAGCACTGTTTGACGTGCTGCTGGGAGACGATCACGGTCTGTCCATTGCTGCGCTGGATGCCGTGCTCAGCGGCGGCTCATCATCCATCCCTGCTGCGCTATTGCGCACGGATGCCATTCTTACCCATCCGGTGTTCAACCGTTATCACAGCGAAACCGAGATGATGCGTTACCTGCATCGCTTGGCACATAAAGATCTGGCGCTAAACCGTGCCATGATCCCGCTGGGTTCTTGCACCATGAAGCTGAACGCGGCGGCGGAAATGCTGCCGATCACCTGGCCTGAATTTGCTGAACTGCATCCGTTCTGCCCGCCGGAACAGGCACAAGGTTATCGTTTGATGATCGAACAGCTTTCCGGTTGGCTGGTGCAACTCACTGGCTATGATGCCGTGTGTATGCAGCCCAACTCGGGTGCGCAGGGCGAGTATGCCGGTTTGCTGGCAATTCGCCGCTACCATGAGAGCCGAGGTGACGATCAGCGCACGCTGTGTCTGATTCCAAGCTCTGCGCACGGCACTAACCCGGCATCGGCACAGATGGCCGGGATGGCGGTAGAGGTGGTGGCTTGTGACAAACAAGGGAATATCGATCTGCACGATCTGCGGGAGAAGGCCGCGCAGGCGGGCGATCGCCTTTCCTGCATTATGGTGACCTATCCTTCCACGCACGGTGTCTATGAAGAGACCATTCGTGAAGTGTGTCAGATTGTCCATCAACACGGCGGACAGGTGTATCTGGACGGCGCGAACATGAACGCGCAGGTAGGTATCACCACGCCGGGCTACATTGGCGCGGATGTGTCGCACCTTAACCTGCATAAAACGTTCTGCATTCCGCACGGCGGTGGCGGACCTGGCATGGGACCGATCGGGGTGAAAGCGCATCTGGCACCGTTCGTGCCGGGGCATCAGGTGGTGCACATTGATGGTTTGCTCACCACGCAGGGCGCGGTATCTGCTGCACCTTTTGGCAGCGCGTCCATTCTGCCTATCAGTTGGATGTATATCCGCATGATGGGTGCTGAAGGGCTGAAGAATGCCAGTCAGGTGGCGATCCTCAATGCCAACTACATTGCAACGCGTTTGAAGGAAGCTTATCCGGTACTTTATACCGGCCGTGGTGGCCGTGTGGCGCACGAGTGTATTCTGGATATTCGTCCGCTGAAGGAGAGCACCGGCATCAGCGAAATGGATATCGCCAAGCGTTTGATCGACTATGGTTTCCACGCGCCGACCATGTCGTTCCCGGTGGCGGGAACGCTGATGGTAGAGCCGACTGAGTCAGAAAGTCAGGTCGAGCTGGATCGCTTTATTGATGCGATGCTGGCGATCCGTGCAGAAATTCAGCGGGTGGCGCAAGGTGAATGGCCGCTGGAGGACAACCCGTTGGTGAATGCGCCGCATACCCAGCAGGAGATCGTCAGCGAGTGGTCGCATCCCTACAGTCGCGAACTGGCGGTGTTCCCGGCGGGGGCTGAGCATAAATACTGGCCGAGCGTAAAACGCCTCGATGACGTGTACGGCGATCGCAACCTGTTCTGCTCTTGTGTACCGATTGGCGATTACGCGTAGCTTCCTGCGCAATGACTCGCACTCTCTCGTCATCCTCGGAGAAAGCCGGGGATCTCTGTTAGAAGAAAGGTGTTTCACCTGTAAGAGATTCCCGCCTGCGCGGGAATGACGGAGGTAGGCAGGCAAGCCGGAGAATTACCCCAACCACCCTTTGGCCTGCGCGGTTTCCAGATGATCTTTCAGGTAGCGCCACAGTTCGGGATTGATCTCGGCGATAAAGCTGGCGCGTCCCAATACTTGCTCCAGTCGAATGCCGTTTTCCACCCAGCTTTGCCCACCGTTATGCAGGTTCATCAGGATAGGCATAATGCGGTCGATCATCAGTGCAAAACGCGCGTTCGCGGTGTCACCCGCTTCATATTCTTGCCACAGTTGCAGAAAATGCTGACGTTGCGGTTCGGGCAGTAGGCCAAATAACCGAACCGCAGTGGCTTCTTCCTGCGCCTGAATCGCTTCTCGAGCGCTCAGATCATAGACCATCACGTGCCAGCATCGATCTCGACAATATCATGCACCAAGGCCATTTGAATCACGCGCTGAATATCCACGTCCTGACTGGCGTAGGGTGCTAGGCTCATCGCGGCAACGGCAAAGTGCCAACTGTGCTCTGCGGAATCTTCGTGACGGGAACTGCCGATGATTTTTGAACGACGCTGTACGCTTTTTAGCTTATCAATTTCCATCAGGAAACCAACTACTTCGGTCAGCGTACCGAACTCGAGAGTGGGTAAAGCCAGGGACATCAAAACCACCTTACATCCATTGATGTGTCAAACGCGGCTGTATCAAACACTGCGCAGTCAAACAAAACCGGCTCATTGTAGGGGAAGCTGGTGAGAATTTACACGCTTTATTCCGCGATGATGTCCCTTTGGCACTGACTATTCCGTCTGATAACAGACCTTTCGGGAGGGGAAATTGTCGACTATCGTTATAGTCAGGGCACAAAACAATCTGCTTTACCGGTCTTCCCAAACGCACTGTGCGCAATGCATAAGGCGAGGTTGGCATTGAGTCCGTGACAGGGCGAAGTAAAAATCACAATAAAAGCGCTAATAATAATAAGGGGGCAATGATGCCTATTCGTATCATTCGACGCACGATCAAATATGCTGTGGTTATCGTGTTGGCCATTGCGTTGACGTTTCTGGTTATTCGGGTGTTTGACTCACAGCGGGGACCCGCACTGGCTCCCTGGCATATTTATGTGCCAACAGAGATGACGCCTGACCAACTCGACCGTGCCAACTGGGAGCAGTATTTGGCTCATGAGGAGCGCTTGTTTCAGCAGGTGACCGAGCAGGTTACCCAGACGCTGGACAGGGATGAGCAGGTTGCCTTAAACCGCTATTTTGTCGGCAGCCCTGTTTATCCCGGGCGCTTCGCTCATAACTGGAACCACTCTTATGAACTGATGCCGGAAGGCGAACCCAAAGGTGCGGTGGTGCTTTTGCATGGGCTAACCGACTCTCACTACAGTATGCGAAATGTGGCTGAGCTTTATCGTCAGCACGGCTTTGTCGCTATCGGGCTGCGTATTCCGGCGCACGGCACTGTGCCCGGTGCGTTAACCAAAGTCCGTTGGGAAGATTGGTTGGCTGCTACGCGTTTAGCGGTGCGCGAGGCTGCGCGTTTTGTGACGCCCGCGAACAGCGGAGAACGCTTACCGCTGCATGTCGTTGGTTTTTCTAACGGCGGGGCGCTCACGCTGAAATACGCGCTCGATACGCTCAGCGATCCTAAGTTGCCCAAGGCGGATCGTCTGGTCCTGATCTCTCCGATGATTGGCATTACGGCTTACGCGCGTTTTGCTGGTTTGGCTGGGTTACCCGCGATATTCCCACCGTTTGCCAAAGCGGCCTGGCTCGGTATTGTGCCGGAATTCAACCCGTTCAAGTACAACTCGTTCCCGGTGAACGGTGCGCGCCAGTCTTACCTGCTCACCAGCGTGTTGCAGTCACAGTTGGAACAGGAAGCACGGCAGCGCAGGCTGTCGGAGCTGCCGCCGATTTTAACCTTCCAGTCGGTGATGGATTTTACCGTCAGCACGCGGCGGTGATCAGCGCGTTCTATAATCTGCTGCCGAAAAACGACAATGATTTGGTGCTGTTTGATGTCAACCGCACCATCAATTTTGGTCTGTTACTGCGGGATGCGTCAGCGTCGGCGATTGGGCAATGGCTGCCGCCGACACCACGTCTGTACGGCACCACGGTAATCACTAACGCATCGGTACAAAGCGCAAAGGCGGTCGCCTTTGACACCAAAGCAGGCAGCATGGAGGTCACGCGCCGCGATCTCGGGATGGATTACCCCGAAGATGTCTATTCGTTATCGCACGTAGCGCTGCCATTTTCTGACAGCGATTCGCTTTATGGCCGTTTCTCTACGCCGCCGTATGAGTTTGGTATTCCACTCGGGCGTATTGCCGCGCGCGGAGAACGCGGGGTGTTGATTCTTGATTTGGATACGTTGTTGCGCCTTTCCTCCAACCCCTTCTATGACTACATGATGCAGCGTATTGATGATGTTATTCCCGGCCAAGGGGAACCCGGGCCGATACCGGGTTCTGTTCAAGCCCAGTAGCGCGGCGGGTCGAATAATAGTTTCAGCGTACACTTGTACACTGAAACTATTCTCGATTACACTCTTCCCGATGAGATTGCGTGAAGTTTGTACAGCTAGTCGTGCAGGGAGCAAAAACGGAATATGGTGAAATCAGAAAGTAATGCGGGTTATACGTTGGCGGAAGAGATAGCCAACAGTATCAGTCACGGTGCTGGCGTGGTGTTGGGGATTGTCGGGTTGGTGCTGCTGCTGGTGCAAGCGGTGGACAATGGCGCGACGAGCATGGCTATCGCCAGCTACAGTTTGTACGGCGGCACCATTATTCTGCTGTTTCTGGCCTCTACGCTCTACCATGCGATTCCCAGCCCGCGGGCTAAACCCTGGCTCAAACGGTTCGATCACTGTGCCATCTATCTGTTGATAGTGGGCACCTACACGCCGTTTTTGCTGGTGGGGTTGGATTCGCCGTTGGCGCGTGGCTTGATGATTGTCATCTGGAGCATGGCGCTGGTGGGCGTGTTATTTAAACTGGCTTTTGCGCATCGCTTTGAAGTGTTGTCGCTGGTGACATATCTGGTGATGGGATGGCTGTCACTGATTGTGATTTATCAGTTGGTGCAGGTGTTAGCACCGGGTGGTGTCACCCTACTGGCGGTGGGCGGTGCAGTGTATACCTTAGGCGTGGTTTTTTATGTGTGTAAACGTATTCCCTATAACCACGCCATCTGGCATGGCTTTGTGCTGGGTGGCAGTCTGTGCCATTTTCTGGCGATCTACCTTTACGTTTAGCCGCTAAATATCACTCTGGCACCGTTTCTTGATGAAACAGAAACGGTGCTCAGTGGCGAAATTATTCAGACAATGAATAAGGCAGTGGTTGCAGACTCAACTGACTTTCCGCTGCGTCGCGCACGCGCAATACGCTATCCGCTTCCAGATCGTTATTCAGTACCGCTTGCACCCACAGTGTGCCATCGCTTAACTGGCTGGCGGCGAGTATCGTACCGGTGCGACGCCAGTTTTCACCCATTTTCAGTTCCAGGTCTTCGCCCGCTTCTGGCACGCGCGGTGAAGTGCCCGCCAGACAATAGAGTGCCCGCTTGTTGGCGCCGCGAAATTTTGCCCGCGCCACCATCTCCTGACCGGTGTAGCAGCCTTTATTAAAACTGATGCCGTTAAGTGCCTGTATATTCGTTGCTTGCGGGATGAACTGCGCGCTGTTTACGTTGTCAATAATCGGCAGTGCGGATTCAATATCCAGTGCCAGCCACTGTTGACTGTCGGCCCATTGCACGCTGTCTGCCAGTGTGGCACTCAGCGCGGCGGCACCTTCGTCGTTCAGTACCAGAAGGAAACGCTCAGCAGGAAGGGCAAAATGCAGCAGTGTACCGAAGGGGTGGCTGACAACGGGATGCTCACTGTCCGGTAGTGCAGAGAAGACCTCGGCTAAACGTTCGCGTATAGTGCTTCCCGCAGCACCGATAAGCTGGAGATTGTCCTCTGCGGCGATAGTGGTTTTGGCAAAGACGGCGTATTTTTTTAACTCGTTTAACTGCGTATCACGCAGATTGCGACGTACCAGATAGGAGAAGCCATCGTTGTGGGCAAACAGGCGCAGTGCGCTCCACATTTTGCCCTTGGCATCACAATGGCCGCAAAGTACATGTTGATCGGGGGCTAACGCATTAACATCGGCCGTCACCTGGCCTTGCAGGTAAGTGCGTGTGTCCGGGCCGGTAAGCGTCACCAGTGCCCAGTCATCAAGTGCTATCAGCGTAGCGGGAAGCTGCGCCGAGGCCGTGATGGCGTTTGATTTAACCGTTTGTGCAGCAAAGGGAAGTGGGGTTGCCATGTAACCATCCTCGCGAAGGTTTGCGTTTGGCCTAATGGTAAAAGAGCTTGCAGGGTTTGCAAGCAGTTATTCGTGCCATTGCCCCCATGATTTTCAGTTAGCATATTTGAAAGCGTTACTGAGCGTGCGCACGATCGATGACCTTCTGCGCGATACGCTGATATGCGCTAAAATATGTCAAAATGTTACATTTAGTTGAGTGTTTATCTAGACATCCGAGTTACACTACACGTTGGCGTCGATAAAAAGTAGGAAAAGCAATGGATATCGATAATAAGGCGCGAATTCACTGGGCGTGCCGCCGAGGAATGCGAGAGTTGGATATCGCCATCATGCCCTTTTTTGAACATGAGTATGATGTGCTAAACGATGATGATAAACGCGCGTTTGTGCGCTTATTGCAGTGCGATGACCCTGATCTGTTCAACTGGTTGATGAACCACGGTGAACCGGAAGATGGGGAACTGAAACGCATGATCTCTCTTATTCAGACGCGAAATAAAGATCGTGGCCCTGTGGCGCTGTGATTTACGCGTCTCCTGGCGCATGCAGGTATTTTCTTTGCTGGTGCACGGGTTGTTGTTGCTGTTGATTCTGCTGGCACCGTGGCCGGACGGTTATGCGGTGCTCTGGCTATCACTGATGACGCTGGTGGTGTTCGAGTTTATCTGTAGCCAGCGTAATATCAAAGCGCGTCACGGTGAAATCGTGTTGCAGGCTGAAGCAGACCTTGAGTGGCAGCATCATCGCTGGCACATTATCCGCCGTCCGTGGATGTTGAAAAACGGTATCTTACTGTCGCTGCGGCGCAGTGACGGCAAACGACGACAGCGACTCTGGCTGGCATCCGACAACATGGATAAGCAGGAATGGCGGCATTTGCGTCAGCTGCTGCTGGAGAGTAAAGCGTGGGCGGGAGAAAACCCGGACGTGCACTAATTTCAGGTTCAGCCGGCAGCACGCTGTCGGCTGATGTCTTTCGGGATATCTCCCGGCGATTACAACTGCTCAGCCATTTCCTGTAAAATCTGCTCACACCACTGCTGTAAGCGCTCATCGCTCAGGTCATACTGATTCACTTCATCAAGCGCCAGCCCGACGAAGTGTTTCCCATCCGGTGTGAGCGGTTTGATGGTAGTGAACTCATAGCCTTCGGTGGGCCAATAGCCAATAAAGGTTGCGCCGCTTGCGGCCAACTGCTGATGCAACATACCGAGGGCGTCAAGGAACCATTCACCGTAGCCTAGCTGGTCACCCATGCCATACAGCGCAACGATTTTCCCTTGTAGATTCAACGAGGATAGCTGTCCCCAAATGGCTTCCCAATCTTCCTGAATTTCACCGAAATCCCACGTTGGGATACCCAGAATCAGGAATTCATACTCTTCCATCTTCTGCGGATCGACATCTTTTTTCACGTTATGAAGGTCGACCAGCGATTCACCCAAAATATCGCGAATCTTTTCCGCTGCCATCTCGGTGTAGCAGGTGCTGGAGCTGTAGAACAAACCAATTTTCATATGCAATTGCAGCGTATTAAACAAACTTGCCATTAGCCTAACCGAATCTTACAGCGAGGTATAGCGTGGATGTGGGGTGCGCGTGCTGTGAGAAAACACGGTGGAAAAAAAGGGGTGAAGATTACCCTTCACCCGTATTCACGCTTGCCTGTGAGGCTTAACCAAGCGTTTGGTGACGCGTTTCTTTGGTCAGCAATAATGCAATAAGCGTTAAAGATGCCATAGCAAACAGGTAAACACCTACGTAGAACAGCCCGTAGTTGGCGGTCAGCCAGGCGGCGATATAAGGCGCAACCGATGCTCCCAGAATCGACGAGACGTTATAGGAGAACGACGCGCCGGTATAACGCACTTCAGTGGGGAACAGTTCAGGCAGCAATGCGCCCATCGGGCCGAAGGTTAAGCCCATCATGCCCAGTCCCAGCACCAGAAACAGCATCACCAGCGGTTGGCTGCCAGACCCCAACAGGGACGGGAACAGCATCGCGAACACCAGCATGCCGCAGGTAACGACGATCATGGTCTTACGGCGGCCATAGGCATCTGCCAGCAACCCGGCAACCGGGATCAGCAGACCAAAGGCGATAACCGCTACCATCAGCATCCACAGGAAGCTGTTACGCGAGAAACCCAGTCCTTTGGGGATTGGCGAGGTGCCATAAGTCATGGAATAGACCGTCATGATGTAGAACAGCGTATAAGTGGCAAGCATGATGAAGGTGCCAAGAATGGTTGCTTTCAGATTTTTGCTCAACAGCGTTCCCAGCGGAATACGGACTTTCTTGCCCGCTTCGATAGCTTTGGTAAACACGGGCGCTTCATGCAGAGAGACACGCACATACAGGCCGATCAAGACCAATACCGCAGAGGCAACGAAAGGCACGCGCCATCCCCAGGTCATGAACTGCTCTTCGCTTAACAACCAGGAGAGCAGCAGGAACGTGCCGTTGGCGAAGAAGAAGCCGATCGGTGCGCCCAACTGCGGGAATGAACCATACAGTGCACGCTTGTGGGCTGGCGCATTTTCGGTAGCCAGCAATGCTGCTCCGCCCCATTCACCGCCCAGACCCAGGCCTTGACCAAAACGCGCCAATGCCAGCAGCAACGGTGCGAAAATGCCGATGCTGTTGTAGGTCGGTAGCAGGCCGATCAGCACGGTAGAGATCCCCATGGTCAGCAGGGAGGCAACCAGCGTCACCTTACGGCCGACGCGGTCACCGAAGTGACCAAATAGTGCAGAACCGATCGGACGTGCCACAAAGGCAATAGCAAAGGTTGCGAGCGACTGTAGCGTCGCGGCGGTCGGATCGCCCTGCGGAAAGAAAGATGTGCGGGAAAATCAGCACAGCGGCAGTGGCAGTGGCAGTGGCAGTGGCAGTGGCAGTGGCAGTGGCAGTGGCAGTGGCAGTGGCAGTGGCAGTGGCATAGATATAAAAATCGAAAAATTCGATCGCGGTTCCGATCAATGAAGCGACAACAACCTTACTGCGGGAGTTAACCGGGGCTGCGTCCGCCTCTGCATCGAGAGTGGGCGTGATGGTGGCTTGCATAGGACTCTATTATCTTTTTTTATCGACAGAACTGTAATTCTAGTCACAGAAAAAAAAGCATTTCAATGCTAGCCCAAAAAGCGTAAAAGCGGCTACAGAGCCTGCTTTGGCGAGTTGCGCGATTGTAAATACTTTCTGTGATATAAGTTATGCTTTACCCTATTTGTAGTGCAGAGCGGTGAATAATACAGCATAAAATAAATTTGCATAAAAAATCGGCGGCGTGAATTCAGGTGATGATCCCGCCCCTTTTACCGTCACTTCGGGCATAATAACGCCAGGGTTTTACCCTGCACGCCGTACAGCGAGGAGAAGCGTATGCAAGCACAGGATCGGGCACATATCGAACAGTTTCTTGAGGCTATGTGGCTGGAACGAAACCTGGCTGACAACACGCTGACCTCTTACCGGCGAGATTTAACTGCACTGGCCGATTGGCTGGAGCATGCTGACAGTGATTTATTGCAGGTGCAGGTGCTTGATCTGCAAGGTTATCTTGCCGAACGCGTGGAAGGGGGATACAAAGCGACCAGTTCGGCGCGTTTGCTGAGTGCCATGCGTCGCTTTTTTCAGTATTTATACCGGGAAAAACGGCGTAGTGACGACCCCAGCGCGGTATTGTCTTCTCCCAAATTGCCCCAGCGCTTGCCCAAAGATCTCAGCGAAGCGCAGGTGAGTGCGTTGCTGCAAGCGCCCTGTGTGGATGAGCCGCTTGAGCTGCGCGATAAAGCCATGCTTGAGGTGCTGTATGCTACGGGGCTGCGCGTCTCGGAACTGGTGGGGCTGACCATTGCAGATGTCGGTTTACGCCAGGGCGTCGTGCAGGTGATTGGTAAAGGCAATAAAGAACGGCTGGTGCCGCTGGGGGAAGAGGCCATTTATTGGCTGGAGCGCTACCTCGAGCACGGCAGGCCCTGGCTGCTGAACGGACAAACGCTTGATGTGCTGTTTCCAAGCTCCAGAGCGCAGCAGATGGCGCGCCAAACCTTTTGGCACCGTATCAAACACTATGCCGTGCTGGCATCCATTGACAGTGAGAAGCTTTCGCCGCATGTTTTACGCCATGCATTCGCTACGCACTTGCTGAACCACGGGGCTGATTTGCGTGTCGTACAGATGTTGTTGGGGCATAGCGATCTTTCAACAACGCAAATTTATACGCACGTTGCCACTGAACGGCTGAAGCAGTTGCATCAACAGCATCATCCGCGCGCCTGACATTGCAGGCGACATAAGGGCCAGACGGCTGAACGCGCCCTTTACAGGCGGAATACACCATGAACGGGACTGAATACGATGAAAAAAGGGCTAATGGCGCTTTCTTTACTGCTCGCGGCGACGAGTAGCGCAGTACATGCCGACGACGCGGCGATTAAACAGACGTTGACCAAACTGGACATTGAAAAAATGGATATCCTGCTTGCGCCGGTCGCTGGCCTTAAAACGGTGCTGACGGAAAGCGGCGTGCTCTACGTAACGGAAGATGGCAAACATCTGATGCAAGGACCGCTCTACGCCGTGGATGGCGGCACGCCGGTGAACGTGACCAACCAGATCCTGAAAGGAAAACTGGATGCCTTGCAGGATCAAATGATCGTCTACAAAGCGGCGCAGGAAAAACATGTGATTACTGTTTTCACCGATATTACCTGCGGTTACTGCCACAAACTGCATGAGCAGATGAAAGACTATAACGATCTGGGTATTACCATCCGTTATCTGGCTTTCCCGCGTCAGGGGCTGAATTCGCCAACGGAAAAAGACATGCAGTCTATCTGGTGCACTGCCAACCGTAACAAGGCGTATGACGCCGCGTCGCGCGGTGAGGCTATCTCCCCGGCAACCTGCAAGACCGATATCGGTGCGCATTACGAGCTGGGTATCCAGTTTGGTGTGCAAGGCACGCCAGCGATCGTGCTGGAGGACGGCACCGTGGTTCCGGGTTATCAGGCACCGAAAGAGATGTTAGCTATGCTGAACGCTCATCGGGCTGCGGCCAAACCGGGCGCGTAAATTGCCGCCAGGTTGCCCCATTAAAAGCGATAACGTGTAATGCACTCCGTCACGCAGTGGAATTGAAAATACAGTGGAATTAAAAACCATACTCCGCCGGCGTCCGCTGGCGGAAGGCAGTGGGCTTCCCGCAACGCTTCCTCCGTTACTACGCCGTCTGTACGCGCAGCGCGGCGTCACCGAGGGTCAGGAATTGGATCGCAGCCTGCGCGGCCTGCTCGATTATCGCCTGCTCGATGGCATTGACGACGCAGTGGTGTTGCTGCAACAGGCGCTGGCAGAACAACGGCGCATCGTCGTAGTCGGTGATTTTGACGCCGACGGCGCGACCAGCACCGCGCTTACCGTGCTGGCACTGCGCAGCATGGGCGGTAGCCAGGTGACCTATCTGGTGCCGAACCGCTTTGAAGATGGTTATGGCCTGAGCCCGGAAGTGGTGGTGCAGGCCGAGAAGCTGGGCGCAGAGCTGATTCTGACGGTGGATAACGGTATTTCATCCCATGCCGGCGTGGATGATGCGCACCAGCGTGGTATTCAGGTGTTGGTGACTGACCATCACCTGCCGGGGGAAACGTTGCCCGCCGCTGATGCGATGATTAACCCCAATTTGCGCGACTGTGCCTTTCCTTCTAAATCGCTGGCCGGCGTCGGCGTGGCATTTTACCTGATGATGGCGCTGTTTGTGCGTCTGCGCGACAGCGGCTGGTTTAGCCAAAAAGGGGTGGCGGAACCAAAACTGGCGGAACTGCTCGATTTGGTGGCGCTAGGCACAGTGGCCGACGTGGTGCCACTCGATGCCAACAACCGTATTCTGGTGTCGCAGGGGCTGAATCGCATCCGTGCCGGTAAATGTCGCCCTGGCATTCGCGCCTTGTTGGAAATCGCCAACCGCGATGCCAGCCAACTGGTAGCCAGCGATCTGGGCTTTGCGATTGGGCCACGCCTGAATGCGGCAGGGCGTTTGGATGATATGTCGATTGGCGTGGCGCTGCTGCTGTGCGATGACATTGTCGAAGCGCGGATGCAGGCCAGCGATCTGGATGCGCTCAATCTGGCGCGGCGTGAAATCGAGCAAGAGATGCAGGCGGAAGCCATGCAACTGTGCGAAAAACTGGAGCACTGCCTTGAACAACTGCCGCTGGGATTGGCTATGTATCATCCCGAATGGCATCAGGGCGTGGTCGGTATTTTGGCATCATGGCTTAAAGAGCGTTTTCATCGACCGGTGATTGCGTTCGCACCGGCGGGCGAGGGCGTGCTCAAGGGGTCTGGCCGTTCAATCCCCGGTCTGCACTTGCGCGATGCGCTGGAGCGCCTGGATACCCGCTATCCGGGACTGATGGTTAAATTTGGCGGTCACGCAATGGCGGCTGGATTATCGCTGGAAGAGCATCAGTTTGATACCTTCCGTGAGCGCTTTGGTGAGCTGGTCGGCGAGTGGCTGGATGAATCGCACCTGGAAGGGGTTATCTGGTCGGACGGTGAGCTGATACAAACCGAACTGAATCTGGTGACGGCAGAAATGCTGCGCGATGCCGGGCCGTGGGGACAAGCGTTTCCTGAACCCACGTTTGACGGGCGCTTTCGTATCTTGCAGCAGAAACTGTTGAAAGAGCGCCATCTGAAGCTGATGGTGGAGCCGGTTAACGGCGGACCGCTGCTGGACGGTATCGCGTTTAACGTGGATACCCGTTGCTGGCCCGACAGCAGCATTCGTGAGGCGGAACTGGCCTACCGCCTTGAGGTTAACGAATTTCGCGGTAAACGCAGCGTGCAATTGTTGATACAGCACTTGTGGCCGGTGTAGCGAGTCATCGCTCGTATGGGTAAAATTGCGCCAGACGGCTGTAAACCTAGCGTATATTCCGCTAGAATTGTTCGTTTATATCCATTTTTTCTCCGTCGTTTGACGGCTAACGTAAGACGCTAATCATGTTTGAAATTAATCCGGTAAAAAACCGCATTCAGGACCTGTCTGACCGGACAGCTGTTCTGAGGGGGTATCTTTGACTACGATGCCAAGAAAGAACGCCTGGAAGAAGTAAACGCCGAGCTGGAACAGCCCGACGTCTGGAATGAACCTGAGCGCGCACAAGCGCTGGGCAAAGAGCGCTCCTCGCTGGAAGCGATCGTCGATACCATCGATCAGATGACACAGGGACTGGAAGACGTTTCCGGCCTGCTTGAACTGGCGGTGGAAGAGGACGACGAAGAGACGTTCAACGACACCATTACTGAAGTGGATGCGCTGGAAGCCAAGCTGGTACAGCTTGAGTTCCACCGCATGTTCTCCGGCGAATACGACAGCGCCGACTGCTACCTCGATATTCAATCCGGCTCCGGCGGTACGGAAGCGCAAGACTGGGCCAGCATGCTGCTGCGCATGTACCTGCGCTGGGCCGAGAGCAAAGGCTTCAAGACTGAAGTGATTGAAGAGTCTGAAGGGGAAGTTGCGGGTCTCAAATCGGCCACCATCAAGATTATTGGTGACTACGCGTTTGGCTGGCTGCGTACCGAGACGGGCGTGCACCGTTTAGTGCGCAAGAGTCCGTTTGACTCCGGTGGTCGCCGCCATACTTCATTCAGTTACGCGTTGGTCTATCCGGAAGTGGATGACGATATTGATATCGAAATCAACCCGGCAGATCTGCGTATTGACGTATATCGCGCCTCCGGTGCTGGTGGACAGCACGTTAACCGTACCGAATCTGCGGTGCGTATTACCCATATACCGACCAACATTGTTACCCAGTGTCAGAACGACCGTTCCCAGCACAAGAACAAAGATCAGGCGATGAAACAGCTGAAAGCGAAGCTGTACGAGTTTGAGATGCAAAAGAAAAACGCTGAGAAGCAGGCGCTGGAAGATAACAAGTCCGATATCGGCTGGGGCAGCCAGATTCGCTCCTACGTACTGGATGATTCCCGAATCAAAGACCTGCGCACTGGGGTGGAAACGCGTAATACTCAGGCTGTGCTGGATGGCGATCTGGACCGATTTATTGAAGCAAGTTTAAAAGCGGGGTTATAACAAGTCACATGGCTGAGTCACAATCACAGGGTGCCGATCAGGCGCTGGATCTGAACAACGAATTGAAAGCGCGCCGCGAAAAGCTCTCGGCGCTGCGTGAACACGGTATCGCTTTTCCTAATGATTTCCGCCGTGATTCCACTTCTGATGCGCTGCACGCGGCTTACGACGATAAAGAAAACGAAGAGCTGGAAGCGCTGGGCGTTGAAGTGGTCGTGGCGGGTCGTATGATGACGCGCCGCATCATGGGTAAAGCCTCGTTCGTGACGTTACAGGATGTGGGTGGCCGCATTCAGCTTTACGTGGCGCGTGACGATCTGGCAGAAGGCATTTATAACGAACAGTTCAAAAAATGGGATCTGGGCGATATCCTGGGCGCGCGCGGCAAGGTGTTCAAAACCAAGACCGGTGAGCTTTCCATCCATTGTACTGAACTGCGTTTGCTGACCAAGGCGCTGCGCCCGCTGCCGGACAAATTCCACGGTCTGGCGGATCAGGAAACCCGTTATCGCCAACGCTATCTGGATCTGATCGCCAACGACGAATCGCGCAATACGTTCCGCGTGCGTTCGCAGATCATGTCTGGTATCCGCCGTTTCATGGTGGAGCGCGGGTTTATGGAAGTTGAAACCCCGATGATGCAGGTGATCCCCGGTGGTGCTTCCGCGCGTCCTTTTGTGACTCACCATAATGCGCTGGATATTGACATGTATCTGCGTATTGCGCCGGAACTGTACCTGAAGCGTCTGGTGGTTGGTGGTTTTGAACGCGTGTTCGAAATCAACCGTAACTTCCGTAACGAAGGGGTTTCGCCGCGTCACAACCCGGAATTCACCATGATGGAACTTTATATGGCCTATGCCGATTATAAAGATCTCATCGAGTTGACCGAGAGCCTGTTCCGTACCCTGACGCAAGACGTGCTGGGCAGCACCACAGTGCCTTACGGCGATCAAACGTTTGATTTTGGTAAACCATTTGAGAAGCTGACCATGCGCGAGGCTATCTGCAAATATCGTCCGGAAACCAACGTGACGGATCTGGACGATTTCGATAAAGCGTCTGCCATTGCAACGTCTCTGGGGATCAAGATCGAAAAAGGCTGGGGTCTGGGCCGTATCGTGACCGAGATCTTCGAAGAAACCGCAGAAGCGAATCTGATCCAACCGACCTTTATCACCGAATATCCGGCGGAAGTTTCACCGTTGGCGCGTCGTAATGATGAAAACCCGGAAATCACCGATCGTTTCGAGTTCTTCATCGGTGGACGTGAAATTGGTAACGGCTTCTCCGAGTTGAACGACGCAGAAGATCAGGCAGAGCGCTTTGCCGATCAGGTACGCGCCAAAGATGCGGGCGACGACGAAGCCATGTTCTACGACGAAGACTATGTCACCGCGCTGGAACACGGTCTGCCGCCAACGGCGGGTCTGGGCATTGGTATCGACCGTATGGTGATGCTGTTTACCAACAGCCACACCATTCGTGACGTCATCCTGTTCCCGGCGATGCGTCCGCAGAAGTAAGTTTCTTCGAACGACGGATGCGGAATAAACCCCATTCTTGCATGGGGTTTTTTTATGCGTAGTCATCCCGCGAGCCATGCTGGTAAACCCACAGAGAAAAATGCTACCGTCACTCTTCTGTTTCGGGGGGAAGTGGCTCCATGATCACCTATCGTGATGGCTGGTTTGAACTGGCGTTGTTAGAAAATACCGGCGGATTTCCCCGCCATACCCATGATGAATATGTGATTAGCGCCAATCTCAACGGCGTGGAGCATGTCTGGCTGGATGGTAACACTTTTGATGTCGATCCCCAGATGGTGACCACCTATAATCCGCATCAGCTACAAAGCGGTGATAACAGCGATGGCCGCTGGCAATGTGCCTCGCTCTACGTACAACCCGGTGCTTTTGAGCATTTCTTTGGTCGCGCCTTTCGGTTTGCACAGGGCGTGCAACAGGCTCCCGTTCTGGCGCAACAGTTGAAACTATTGGCAAGCCCCAGCGATGAGCAGGGCGATGGCGCGATGTATCAGGAGCGGCTGGTGCTGCTATTGGCCGCGTTGATGGACAACGACATGGGCAGCCCTGCGCCGTTAAAGATGGTCAGCGAGGGCGGCAGAGTCAAACGCATCAAGGCGCGTTTGCTCGATTGCCTCGCTGAACCGCCCAATCTGGATGCGTTGGCGCGCGATGAACACATTACCGTGGCGCATCTGGTGCGTAGCTTTCATCAGGAAGCCGGTATGCCGCCGCTGGCTTGGCTGATGCAGCGCCGTATTGGCAAAGCGCGTGAGTTGCTGCGTCAGGGCATGAGCATCAGTGAGGTTGCCCTTAGTCTCGGCTTTGCCGATCAGGCGCACTTCACCAAAACCTTCAACCGTTTTAATGCCATGACGCCGGGGCGTTTTCAGCGTATCAATTTCTGACAATACGTCCTGCCATCGACCCCGTAGACTTGCGCTTATTGTTAATGTCTGCGGAGTTGTGGCGGTTATGTTGTTAGTGGTGCTTAATGGCATTTTGCTTTCCCTCTCGCTGTGCCCGGATTTGGGGATGGTGAATACGGCGATCATTAACCGGGGTATGCGTGACGGGCCGCGCGCCGCGTTTATGATTGGCTTTGGTTCCTGTTTTGGCGATCTGGTTTACGCGGCACTTTCTGCGTTTGGTTTAGCGGTTATCTTTACCGCATTGCCGGTACGCTGGGCGCTATGGATTGGTGGCGGTGCCATTCTGCTGTGGATGACGTGGAACATGGCGCGCATGGCCTGGCGTGATTATCAGACGCAACGATTAGCGCCTGTGGACGCGGATGTGACTGACCTTCCAGCAGTAGCAAAACGGTTTCGCGGCTACGATTTTTTGAGCGGTATGGGGATGGCGCTGGCATCACCGACCGCGCTGCTATGGTTTTCAGCGATTGGCGGCTCGATCATCGCGCAGTCAACGGACGGCTCAACGCTGATGGTGAGCGTGTTTCTCAGCGGTTTCTTTATCGGTGGATTACTGTGGACGCTGTTTCTGGCGGGCATGATCAAGTTTGGCCGACAGGCGCTGCAAGGGCGGCTGACCTTTTACTGCTATGTCATCTCGGCACTGCTGTTTGCCTATTTTTCTGTGCAAGTCATCTATCACGGTTACCAAACGCTGCTGATCCCGCTGACAGCCGTTGACTGATCGCTCAATACGCCACCACTTTCGCCGGGTTTTTGCTTGCCCGGCAAGCGGATAGCGCTATAATGCCCAACGCACACCTGATGCGAGTGTAGTTCAATGGTAGAACGAGAGCTTCCCAAGCTCTATACGAGGGTTCGATTCCCTTCACTGCTCCAAACACACTTCTCGCAATATCTAGTAGAGTCAACTAACCCCATATACCACAAGCCTTTCACTAAATTCTGATTATCTCGACGCCTACTTCCTTCTATCCAAACCTATGCGTTGATGTGTGTAGTACCCTTGCTTTAGCGAATTGCCGCAGGCTGATGTACATGTTTTCTAGTATTTCCCCCAATAACGTCGCAGGGGAGAGTTTGAAATTGGATTAATTTAACATGTTGATTTTATGTATAAATAATCGATATCCTGTTTTTCGCTCTTCAAGGTAAATATCTTTTATAAATTCTGTGTGGTGATATTTTCATTTACTTATATATAGATAAAACACTATTCATAAATAGCAATAAATCTCATTATCATTACCTGCATTTTTGCAAAAAAGCAGCATTTAAAACCAAAAACGTTATATATTTAAGTAAATAACGACGTTTGGCGATCACATTTCTACCCTTTTGGGGGGAATAGACCTTACCCGCTTGATCGATATCAATCCCACATTATTAGCAAGCCTTTATGGTTAGCAGGGTAAGCAAAGTGGGATAATAATTATGAAGAAAATTATTGAAGACCTTTTACACTAGGAAATATCTCGTCGGGACGCGGTGATCGATGCCGCGAAAATCGGCTCGGCGGTGGCGATTACCAGTGCCATCACCTTGCCGTTTTCTGCCAATGCCCAGCCGGCGGTGGCTCCAACCGGCGTGGTGAACGACAATGAAACCGTTCGTCACAGCGCGTGTTTGGTTAACTGCGGCAGTCGCTGTCCGTTGAAGGTGATTGTGAAGGACGATCGCATCGTGCGTATCGAGCCGGAAGATGCCAAAGATGACAGCGTGTTCGGTGAACACCAGATCCGTCCTTGTTTGCGCGGGCGTTCTAACCGCTGGCGCGTTTACAGCCCGGATCGTATCAAATACCCGATGAAGCGTGTCGGTAAACGCGGTGAAGGCAAATTCAAACGCATCAGTTGGGAAGAGGCGACCGCGTTTGTCGCCTCGGAAATGAAGCGCATTGCTGAGAAATATGGCAATGAGGCGATCTACTACAGCTACCAATCCGGTGCCTATTACCACAATCAGGGAACGCACGCGTGGAAACGCCTGCTGAACCTGACGGGCGGCTACCTGAACTATCACAACACCTACTCTACCGCGCAAATCGCGACTGCCACGCCGTATACGCACGGCACTTATGTTGGCAGCCACTTTACGCAAATTGCCCATTCCGATCTGGTGGTGTTTTTTGGCCTCAACCTGTCGGAAACCCGTATGTCCGGCGGCGGACAGGTGGAGGAACTGCGTCGTGCGTTAGAAAAATCGCAGGCTCGCGTGGTGATCATCGATCCGCGTTACACCGATTCTGTTATCACCCAGCATGCAGAGTGGTTAGCGATTCGTCCAACCACCGATGCAGCATTGGTCGCGGGGTTGGCTCACACCCTGATTAGCGAAAACCTGATCGACGAAGCGTTGGTCAACCGTTATAGCGTCGGGTTTGATGCCAGCACGTTGCCCGCGTCTGCGGCACCGAATGCCAGCTACAAGGATTATATTCTGGGAACCGGGCCAGATGGCATTGCCAAAACGCCTGAATGGGCGGCGAACGTCGCTGGCATTCCAGCGGTGCGCATTCGTCAGTTGGCGCGGGAAATCGCGGGTGCGCGCGCCTGCTATATCGGCCAGGGTTGGGGGTCGCAGCGCCACGCCAACGGCGAGCAAACCGTGCGCGCTATCCAGACATTGCCTGCGCTCACCGGTCACTTTGAGTTGCAGGGCACCAACAACGGCAACTGGCCTTATGGTACACCTTATGGTGTTCCAACCTTGCCGGTGGGCAGCAACCCGATCAAAACCTCAATCCCTTGTTACCTCTGGACGGATGCCATCCTTAAGCCCGAAAAAATGACCGCCACAACCATGGGCGTGAAAGGCGCGGATAAGCTGCGCGTCGGCATTAAAATGGTGGTCAATCAGGCAGGGCGGGCGCTGTTGAACCAGCACGGTGATATCAACCGCACGCGCAAAATTCTGGCGGATGACACCTTGTGTGAAACCATCGTGGTGATTGATAACCACATCACTCCCAGCGCCAAGTTCGCCGATATTTTGCTGCCGGAAACCAGCTATCTGGAAGCGGAAGATCTGGTTGATAGCTCGTATTCAACGGGCTCGCACAACTACATGATCGCTATCCAGAAAACCATCACGCCGATGTGGGAAGTGCGCAGTACCTACGACATCTGTGCCGATATTGCCGGTCATCTGGGACTGAAAGAACAATTCACCGAAGGCCGTACGCAGGCGCAGTGGGTCGAAAAACATTACCAACAGGTGAAAGAGAAACGTACCTACCTGCCGGAATGGTCGGTTGCGAAAGAGAAGGGCGTTATCGATCAACAGATCGCGACGGAAAAACAGAGCATTGCCTTCCTGGATTTCCGGGCAGATCCGCAGGCCAATCCGCTGAAAACACCGTCAGGCAAGATTGAGATCTATTCCGAAGCGCTAGCCAAACTGGCTCAAACCTGGACGTTACCGGAAGGCGATCGTATCCCTGCAATTCCTGAGTTCTGCGTGGTGCGTGAATCTCATCTCAATAAAACGATGACGGCCAAATATCCGCTGCAACTCAGTGGATTCCATACCAAGGGCCACACCCATTCCACCTACAGCAACGTGCAATTCCTGCATGAAGCCGTGCCGGATGAAGTCTGGATCAACCCGATCGATGCGGCGGAGCGCCAACTGAAATCTGGCGATCGCGTGCGTGTATTTAACGATCGCGGCGTGGTGGAAATCCCCTGTAAAGTCACACAGCGCATTCTCCCTGGCGTCGCCGCTATGCCGCAAGGGGCCTGGACGCGCCTTGACAGCGCGGGCGTCGATGTTGGCGGGTGCATTAACACCCTGACCTCCCAGGATCCTTCGCCGCTGGCGAAAGGTAATCCGCAACACACCAACCTGGTTGAGATTCAGCGCGCTTAAGGGGAAATGACTGATGACACAATATGGCTTTTACGTTGACTCCTCGCGCTGTTCGGGCTGCAAAACCTGTCAGGTCAGCTGCAAGGATAACAAAGATTTGGATCTTGGCCCGAAGCTGCGCCGTGCCTATGAATACGGCGGCGGCAATTGGGTAAAAGAGGGCGAGTCCTGGCAAAACGACACCTACAGCTACTACCTGTCGATTGCCTGTAACCACTGTGACGATCCGACCTGTGTGGCCGGTTGTCCAACCGGTGCCATGCACAAGCGCAAAGAGGATGGGCTGGTGCTGGTGGATGAGAACGTGTGCGTTGGCTGCCGTTACTGTGAGATGCGTTGTCCCTACGGCGCGCCGCAGTTTGATGCGCACGCCAAGGTGATGCGCAAATGTGACGGTTGCCTGGATCGGTTGCAGAAAAATCTGCGTCCGATCTGTGTCGATTCCTGTCCGCAGCGCGCGCTGGATTTTGGGCCCATTGATGAACTGCGTGCCAAATACGGCACCGAAAACGAGATCGCACCGTTACCTTCTGCGTCGCTGACGCACCCGAATCTGATCGTCAAACCGCACCCGAAAGCGCGGCCGAGCGGCGATAGCGGCGATAAAGACGGTGCTATTCAAAACTTGCAGGAGGTGCGCCATGCATGAGTTGCCTTTGGTGTTTTTTACCGTGCTCACGCAGAGTGCGGTGGGGGCGTTTATCCTGCTGTTGGTGGCGGGAGTGTTAAAACAGGTGGAGGCGCGGCCGTTAGCGATTGGGCTGTTTGCTGCAATGTGTCTGTTTGGTCTGGCCCTGCCGATCGCGGGGCTGCACCTCGGGCAGCCACTGCGTGCCATGAACGTGCTGCTGCGCGCCGGGCACTCGCCGATGAGCAACGAAATCGTGCTTTCATCGCTGTTTTGCGCGTTTGGCGGTCTCGGAGCGCTGGGGTTGCTGCTTAATCGCGGCGCACAACGTCTGTTCAGCGCGCTGACCTGGATCGCTGCCGTAGTGGGTGTGCTGTTCTTGTTGGCTATCCCGCGCATTTATCAGTTGCCGACCGTGGCGACCTGGAACACCAGCTACACGCTGTTGATGATGCTGCTGACGCCGATGATTGGTGGCGGCGCACTGGCGGCGGTATTGGGTGCACGCCGGATTGGGCTGGCCGTTAGCGTATTGGCTACGCTGGCGAGCTTCTGCCTGCGTCCTGGCTACATGGCAACCTTGATGAGCGCAGACAGTGCGCTGACCAGTGCACAGCTTGCCTGGTTCAGTGCGCAGGCTATCCTGCTCGCTGTGGGCGTAGTGGGGGCGATGATGCATGTCCGTTATAAAACCGGACGCTCACTGTTGGCGGCCAGTGCGCTGGTAGTGATTGTCGCTGAGCTGGCGGGCTGTGTCGCGTTCTATAACCTGTGGACGTTGCCGATGTAATGCCGTGCCGCCCTGTATGCTATTGCACAGGGCGGCATCCTAAGGGGAGAGCCCGATGTCATCTATAGCCGTGTTGCCACGTTTTTTGGGCGCACTCTTTTACTACCCGCCGACACACCCCGATGTGCAGGCTATCGTTGAGAGCTTATCTGCGCTGCCTACGCTGTGCCCCTGGGCAGAACGCACCGAAATGGAAGCGTTGTGTCAGCACTGGCCGGTGCCTGACGCAAAAGCGTTTGTCTGGCAATACTCGGTGCTGTTCGAAGGGCAGGGAGAGATGTTTGCACCGCCCTGGGCGTCGTTCTATCTGGAAAACGACAATCTGCTAATGGGAGAAAGTACGGCACTCTATCGTGCTTTCCTACACCAGCACGGGCTGTCGTTTACCGGTGCGCAGCAGGAACCGGAGGATCAGTTCGGATTGATGCTGCTGGCGCTCGCAGCACTGTTGGAACAAGAGAAAGAGCAGGCTGCACACACGCTGTTGGAAACGTATTTGCTGCCCTGGAGCGATCGCTATCTGGAACGCTTGCAGCAAAATCCCCACAGCCCGTTCTATGCCCAACTGGCAGCCGTGACCCGCTTACTGCTACAGGGGATGCAGCGTCATTATGGGTTGCAGCCCGAAACACCACGGATGTTTTTCTGATGGAAAAGGATGAGCGCTACTATCGCGGATATTTGTCTCATCGCTACGTCAGTCGGCGCGGGTTGTTCCGCGCCTTTCTTAATGCTTCGCACCAGCATGAGCCGCTACCCGATAACGCTCAACCGCGTGCGCCACTTCCTCCCGGTGCGCTGCCTGCACCGCAGTTTTATCAACAGTGTAACCGTTGCCAACAGTGTGTTAATGCTTGCCCAATGGGGGTGCTGATCGTCAATGAAGAAGGTTATCCGCAGTTGGCCATTGAATACGCCAGTTGCGATGGCTGTCAGGCATGCATCGCGCATTGCCCCTCGGGGGCGCTATTGCCGCAGGCACACTTTGATACCGGATTACGTCCGGCGATCGGCGCTACCTGCATCAGTCAGCAACGCCATTGCCGCAGTTGCATCGATACCTGCCCGAGTCAGGCGCTTTCCCTCAGTGAGCGAGGCTTGCCTGATGTAGACAGAGCGCGGTGTCATGGCTGTGGAGAATGCTTGATTCAGTGTGAAATTCAGGAAATTTCATTGACCCCATTCGCTTAAATAACGCCTCAATATCGACCCCGCCATACAGCTGTTTATGCAGTGATAATGTGATTTTTATTTTTGAACGTCATGTTATTGTGACGCCAATGGCTATTATTTATTTTTAAATAAAACCTAAATGAATATGTGAAATAAGAAGAGATGATTGAACTATTAATTGAATGGTTTAATTAAACGTATTTTAAACACAATTCGGATGAGGCGTGTTTAGGGTGTTCATCTGAGTTATTTTAGTAATGCGCACCTGTATCATTATTTATAAAGGTTAAAAAACAGGTCTCGACTATATTATCAGCCAACTTTTTTCTTATTTCCTTTTGCGAGGTAATAGAAATTAAGGCGGTGAAATCGTGATGTTTTTTACGTTTATTATTTTATCACCAGGATATTGTCATGCTTGATTTTTTACCTTTTTCTCGCCCTTCTTTGGGGGAGGAAGAGGTTGCTGCCGTAAATACGGTCATGTTATCCGGGTGGATCACTTCAGGGCCAAAAAATCAGCAATTGGAAGCTGCTTTTTGTGCATTGACCGGCAACAAGCACGCCATTGCTGTCAGTTCCGCCACGGGCGGGATGCACGTAACCTTGATGGCGCTGGATATTTCCCCTGGCGATGAAGTTATTACCCCCTCGCTGACCTGGGTTTCAACCCTCAACATGATTGTCTTGCTTGGCGCTGTGCCGGTGATGGTAGACGTCGATCGCGATACATTGATGGTCACGCCGGAGGCCATTGCTGCGGCTATCACGCCCCGCACGCGCGCCATTATTCCCGTGCATTACGCTGGCGCACCCGCTGATATGGACGCGATTCGCGCCATCGGGCATCGTCACGGCATCCCCGTTATTGAAGATGCTGCTCATGCCGTTGGGGCCGAGTATCGCGGAGCCCCTGTCGGAGCGAAAGGCACTGCGATTTTCTCCTTTCACGCCATCAAAAATATGACCTGCGCAGAGGGCGGACTGGTGGTCACCGATGATGACCAGCTTGCCGAGCGTATCCGCAGCCTTAAATTTCACGGCCTTGGCGTGAATGCTTATGACAGACTTGCACAGGGACGTGCACCACAGGCAGAAGTGATAACACCGGGGTACAAATACAATCTCAGTGATATCCATGCCGCGATTGCGTTAGTGCAATTTGGCAAGCTGGCGCACGTTAACCAGCGGCGTCAGGAGATTGCGCAACGCTATTTATCGGCGCTTGCCGATACGCCACTGCTGCCGCTACGTCAGCCTGAATGGCCCCATCACCACGCCTGGCACCTGTTTATATTGCGTGTGGATGTTGAACGCTGCGGTATTTCACGCGATGCGTTAATGGCTGCACTGCAAGCGCGAGGGATTGGCACCGGCCTGCATTTTCGCGCCGTCCATACCCAGAAATATTACCGTGAGCGTTTTCCCGCACTTGAACTTCCTCATACGGAGTGGAACAGCGAACGCCTGTTATCCATTCCCCTGTTTCCGGATATGACTTATGACGACACATCACGCGTTATCGATGCGCTGCTCGAACTTGCCTGCGGTTGATATGTTCACCTTTCCTCCGATAAAAAAAGTCTCCGTTGTCATCCCGGTATTCAACGAGCAAGAGAGCCTGCCCGCGCTGATTCAGCGCACGGTGGCTACCTGTGAGACGTTGAGTAAGGACTATGAGATTGTACTGGTTGATGATGGCAGCAATGACAACTCAGCGCGACTGATGACACAATTCAGCGAAATGCCAGATAGCCACGTGATAGCCGTATTGCTTAACCGGAATTACGGTCAGCATGCTGCGATCATGGCGGGATTTAGCCATACCTCGGGCGATTTGATCATCACGCTGGATGCCGATCTCCAGAATCCACCGGAAGAGATCCCGCGTCTGGTGGCAAAGGCCGATGAAGGCTATGACGTGGTGGGCACGGTACGCCAAAACCGTCAGGATAGCCTGTTTCGCAAAATGTCATCGCGCCTGATAAATCGTTTTATCCAGCGTACTACTGGCAAGGTCATGGGCGATTATGGCTGTATGCTGCGCGCTTATCGACGCCATATCGTCGATGCCATGTTGACCTGCCACGAACGCAGCACCTTTATCCCTATCCTTGCCAATATCTTCGCGCGTAAGGCGACGGAGATTCCTGTCGAGCACGCCGAACGCCTGCACGGTGATTCCAAGTACAGCGTGATCAGTTTGATCAGCCTGATGTATGACCTGGTGACCTGCCTGACCACGACGCCTTTACGTCTGCTCAGTGTGATAGGTAGCGCCATCGCGCTCTCAGGGTTCTTGCTGACCTTTGTGCTGGTGGCGTTGCGTCTGGTATTTGGGCCTGAATGGGCGGCCGAGGGCGTTTTCATGCTGTTTGCCTTTCTGTTCAGTTTTATCGGCGCGCAGTTCGTGGGGATGGGGATACTCGGTGAATATATTGGCCGTATTTACAACGATGTGCGTGCTCGCCCTCGTTATTTTGTGCAACGCGTCGTTAAGGGTGAGACCCGCAAAGACGAGACTCACCAAGAGAGTAATGTGAAATGAATACCGTTGCTTTTGCTTACCATGATATGGGATGCGTTGGCATCAATGCCTTGCTGGCCTCTGGCTATCGCATCAGTGCTATTTTCACCCATGCGGACACGCCCGGTGAAAATCCTTTTTTTGGCTCAGTGGCTCGTATTGCCGCCAGAACGGGTATTCCTGTCTATACACCGGAAGACGTGAACCACCCGCTGTGGCGTGAACGCATTCGCGCGCTCGCACCGCAGGCCATTTTTTCTTTCTATTACCGCCGCGTGCTGAGTGACGCGATTTTGCAGTGCGCACCCTTAGGGGCGTTTAACCTGCATGGCTCGCTATTGCCGCAATACCGTGGCCGTGCACCGCTGAATTGGGTATTGGTTAACGGAGAGACGCAGACGGGCGTCACGCTGCATCGCATGACGTCAGAACCCGATGCGGGCCCGATTGTCGCGCAACAGCGGGTCGATATCGCCCCGGATGACGATGCCCCTGGTTTGCACCATAAACTGTGCGAATGCGCAGACAGTCTGTTACGCGATATCCTGCCAGTGATTAAATCCGGTAACTATCCGCAACAGGAGCAGGATCACGCACAGGCCAGCTATGTCACCCGGCGAACCCCGGAGGCGGGGCGGATGGACTGGTCGCGGCCCGCGCATGAATTGCACAACCTGGTGCGTGCGGTCACGGATCCGTGGCCGGGCGCCTTTTGTTATGCCGGTGCGACACGCTTGACGGTGTGGTCCTCCCGTTTGCGACAGGATTTCCCTTGCGCGCCGAGTGGAACAGTGTTGTCGGTTTCACCGCTGGTGGTTGCCTGCGGCAGCGATGCGCTGGAGATTGTGACCGGGCAGAGTGACAACAGCGTGTTTATGGCGGGTGATCAACTGGCACAAACCGTGGGCATGGTGGAAGGGGCCAGGCTGAATGCCTGCTTGCCGTGCCAACCCAAACGCGTGCGGGTGTTGATCCTCGGGGTAAACGGTTTTATCGGCCACCACCTGACGGAGCGGTTGCTGCAAGATGAAAATTACGAAGTCTACGGCCTGGATATCGGTTCCGATGCTATTGCCCGTTTCCTGCTTAACCCGCGTTTTCACTTTGTTGAAGGGGATATCACCATCCACTCGGAGTGGATTGAGTATCACATCAAGAAATGTGATGTCATTCTGCCGCTGGTTGCTATTGCCACGCCGATTGAATACACGCGCAATCCGCTGCGGGTGTTCGAGCTGGATTTCGAAGAGAACCTGAAAATCGTGCGTAGTTGCGTCAAACACCAGAAACGCATCATCTTCCCTTCCACCTCTGAAGTGTACGGGATGTGCAGCGATAAGGTGTTCGATGAAGATCGCTCATCGCTGGTGGTTGGGCCGATTAACAAACAGCGTTGGATCTATTCGGTATCGAAGCAACTGCTGGATCGGGTGATCTGGGCATACGGCGAGAAGCAGGGGTTACGTTTTACGCTGTTCCGTCCTTTTAACTGGATGGGACCACGGCTTGATAGCCTGGATGCTGCCCGGATCGGCAGTTCGCGTGCCATTACGCAATTGATCCTGAATCTGGTGGAAGGATCGCCCATCAAGCTGATTGATGGCGGTGAACAGAAGCGCTGTTTTACCGATATCAACGACGGCATCGAGGCGTTATTCCGCATCATCGAAAATCGTGACAACGCCTGTGACGGGCGAATTATCAATATCGGTAACCCGAAAAACGAGGCCAGCATCCGCGAGCTCGCGGAGATGTTGCTCGAAAGTTTTGAACGCCATCCGCTTCGGCACATGTATCCGCCGTTTGCTGGCATGTGCGTGGTGGAGAGTGGCAGTTACTACGGCAAAGGCTATCAGGATGTGGAACACCGTAAACCGAGCATCGTCAATGCGCGCCGCCTTTTGGGATGGGAGCCACAGGTCGAGATCCGCCAGACGATTGACGAAACGCTGGACTTTTTCCTGCGTGCTCACCCTTCACCGGATTCAACCCCATGAAGCGTGTCGGGCTGCGTATTGATGTCGACACCTGGCGCGGTACGCGAGTGGGTATGCCGCGCCTGTTAGAGACGTTGGAGCAACATGGGGTTCAGGCAAGCGTCTTTTTCAGCGTTGGGCCAGATAATATGGGGCGTCACCTTTGGCGTCTGGCCAAACCGGCTTTTTTGTGGAAGATGCTGCGCTCCAAGGCGGTTTCGTTGTATGGCTGGGACATCCTGCTGGCGGGAACTGCCTGGCCGGGCCGTTTGATTGGGCGCGGTAATGCGGATGTCATGCGACAAACGGCGCGTACCCACGAGGTGGGGCTTCATGCCTGGGATCACTTTGCCTGGCAAACCTGGGCGGGCATTTGGAACCCGGCACAGTTACATCGCCATATTGCGCTGGGCAAGACCGCGCTGGAGGATCTGCTGGGTCAGGCCGTCACCTGCTCCGCCGTGGCCGGATGGCGGGCAGATCAGCGTGTCATTGAGGCTAAGCAGTGCTTTGGTTTCCGCTACAACAGCGATTGTCGCGGCAGCACACCATTTCGGCCTCGTCTGGCAGATGGCACATTAGGTACCGTTCAGATTCCGGTTTCACTGCCCACCTGGGATGAGGTTATCGGCTCCACCGTGCAACCACAGCAGTTCAACCGCTATTTGCTCAACGCCATGCACAGCGCGCGAGGGACACCGGTGTATACCGTGCACGCTGAGGTGGAGGGCATCGCCTTCCAGCGGGAATTTTCGGCGTTGCTCTCCATGGCGCATCTTGAAGGACTTCAGTTTTGTCCTCTGGGGGCGTTGCTTCCTGAATCCGAGGCAGATTTGCCCGTTGGGCACGTTGTGCGCCACGCCATTGACGGACGGGACGGATGGTTAGGCTGTCAACAGTGGCTGAATAGCCAACACGATCAGGTCGGTCAGTCATGAAAGCAGTAACTTACACGCTCGCATTGGTTGCTTTGTGGGCACTCTACTACGTTATTCCCATTGAATACCGCTTGCTCTGGCAGCCGGATGAAACCCGCTATGCAGAAATCAGCCGTGGCTTGCTGGCCTCGGGGGATTGGGCGGTGCCGCGATTTTTAGGTATTCGCTACTTTGAAAAACCAATAGCGGGTTACTGGATCAACAATCTCGGTCAATGGCTTTTTGGTCATTCCAACTTCGCGGTGCGTGCGGGAGCCATATTCTCCTCGTCGCTGACCGCCTGTCTGGTAGCTTGGCTCTCCTGGCGGATCTGGCGGGACAAACGTACTGCGCTGCTGGCGGCGGTAATCTACCTTTCCTGCTTGCTGGTCTATGGCGTCGGGACTTACGCCGTGCTCGATCCTATGCTCGCGCTGTGGCTCTCGCTCGCCATGTGCAGTTTCTGGTATGCCGCTGAATCCGAGTCCGTGGGCAAAAAGGCCATTGGGTATCTGGTGCTGGGGATGGCTTGCGGCATGGGGGTGATGACCAAAGGCTTTTTGGCGCTGGCGGTACCTGTTATTAGCGTGCTGCCGTGGGTAGCAGAAAAGAAACAGTGGAAATCGCTGTTGATGTATGGACCGTTGGCCGTGTTAAGTGCGGCGGCGGTGACATTGCCTTGGGCGCTAACCATAGCAGAGCGTGAACCAACGTTCTGGCACTACTTTTTTTGGGTAGAGCATATCCAGCGTTTTGCGGAGGAAGGCGCACAGCACCGGGCACCGTTTTGGTATTACCTGCCGCTGTTTCTGCTGGGCGCGTTACCCTGGCTGGGGTTCCTACCCGGAGCGTTGCGCCAAGGCTGGAGAGACAGGAAAACGAACAGCGGCCTGATCTATTTGCTGGGCTGGACTCTCATGCCGCTGCTGTTTTTCAGCCTCGCGAAGGGAAAGTTACTGACCTATATACTGCCCTGCTACGCGCCGCTGGCGGCGTTGCTGGCCCATCATGTGCTGGGTGCTGCCCGCGAGGGTGCCAAGGCGCTGCGTGCCAACGCACTTATCAATATGGTGTTTGGTGTTATAGGGCTGCTGGCTGTGGTGCTGGTTTTGGCACCTCATCGGTTGGCGAGCTATCCGCTCTATACACCGCAGGAATATGGCAAGATGCTGGCGGCAGCGGTGATATTTCTCTCCTGGGCATTGATCGGGAGCCTGTCGCTTGTGCAACCGCGTAACCGCTGGGCCTGCGCGGCGCTGTGCCCGCTGGCATTGGCGCTGCTGGTGGGCGCTGCCATTCCCGATCGTGTGGAGAATGCCAAACAGCCGCAGGCGATGATTGAGCCGGCTCATGCGCAACTGCAAGCGAGCCGCTATGTGCTGTCCAACAGCGTAGGGGTTGCCTCGGTTATTGCCTGGGAGTTGCAGCGTGACGATATTTTTCTCTATAGCCGTCGCGGTGAGTTGGCCTGGGGGTTGGCGTTTGAGGACAGCGCAGAACGGTTTGTTTCTGAGGACGCCTTCTCCGGCTGGCTCGCGGCTCACCGTCAACAGGGCAATATTACGCTGATGCTACTGCTGGACGACGACGACAGGACGACGATACATACGTTGCCAACGCCGGACTGTGTCTATCAGCAAGGACGCTTTGCCGTTGTCGAGTATCACGCGCAGTGAGTGCATGGTTGGGGGTTTTGCTGGTCAGCATGCTGAGCTGCATGGGGCAGATGTGCCAAAAACAGGCGGCTGGCGCGGTTCATCCTGCCTATGCAGCGCGATGGCTGAGCGTTGCTCTGCTGCTGCTGGCGCTTGCGTTATTGCTGTGGCTGGTCGTACTGCAACAGCTTCCTGTTGGCATTGCCTATCCGATGTTGAGTCTGAATCTGGTCTGGATCACGCTGGCCGCACGTTGGATTTGGCAGGAGCCTATTGGTTGGCGGCATAGCCTCGGCATTCTGTTTATCATCTCGGGCGTTGTTTTACTCGGTGTTACGGCTTAACGTGGAGGCGATAGCATGGGATATCTAGCGGCGTGCCTCAGCGTCATGTTGGTCAGCATTGCGCAGTTGGCGATTAAATACGCCCTGTCCGGATTGCCACCGGTATGGTCAATACGCATGCTGTGGGACGGCGCAGCGTGCCAGTGGCTGCTGCTTACCGCTGGGCTGGGGTGTTACGTGCTGTCGCTAATTGTCTGGCAATTCGCGTTACAGCGTCTGGCGCTGGGAAAAGCCTACGCATTTTTGAGCCTGAGCTATGTGCTGGTGTGGCTTGGTTCGCTTCTCTTACCCGACTATTCAGAGCATTTTTCATGGCTGGCGTGCATCGGCGTGTTCGCCATTATGGTGGGCGTATTGTTGGTCTGCTGGCCGGAACGTGAAGAGAAAATCTCTACCTCGTCATAGCGCAAGAGTCGATCGGGCTCAAACAAAACAAACATTTTCAGGTGTAATTTCTTGTCATTCTTATCGCAATAACACCGTGTGAGATAGGTCATAGCATCCATACTGTAGATCGTAAATAATACAAAACCGTTATCAATAGGAATATACCCGTCATACTTCAAGTTGCAGGTGTGTTGGCTGCGTTCACTCACCCGAATCACTTACTTGTGTAAGCTCATCGGGATTCACTCACTTGCCGCCTTCCTGAAACTCGAATTATTTAGGGTATAGAAGGGATATTCCTACGGCGGCGGAGGGGTGAAAACGGATTCTCAGACACGGTGTCTGACTGACAGAAAAGAGCATGATGAACAACAAATACCCATTGCAAGAAATCCTTGACGTTGAACGGCTGCAAACGTTGCAGGATAACTTCAGCAAATCCATGATGATTGCATTGGTGGTTGTTGATGAAAAAGGCGTTCCGGTTACCAAACCCAGCGGATTTTCTGATTTTTGTGCCCGTTCGCGGCGTAATCCTGCATTAGCGCAACATTGCTACGACTGTGATGACGCCGGAGGAAGGGCTGCCATGGCGGCCTGCCGCCCGGTAGTGTATCGCTGCTACTGCGGATTCGTTGAGTTTGCGGTGCCCATCATGATAGACAACCATTATCTCGGCGCGTTTATCTCCGGTCAGGTCAAAGTCGAAACCTCAAAAGAGACCGAAATCCCCTACATTCTGGCGGAAAATGGCGTATGGGAAGAGAACCCCATGCTGGTGAATCTGCATAAAAACATCAAACGCATGCCCTATGAGCGTTTTGAATCGACCGCCTACACGCTGCTGCATGTCGCGTCCTATCTGGTTGAACAGGCTTACGCCAACAATATCCAGCGCGAGTTGCATCAAAAAGATCTGGCGTTGACCAATGAATTGCGCAAACGCGTGGACATCGAGCTCTCTCTACATGAAGCTGAATTTAAAGCGCTTTCCTATCAGATAAACCCCCATTTCCTGTTTAACGTACTCAATACTATCGGCCGTTTGGCCTTTTTGGAGAACGCCCAGCGCACCGAAAACATGGTGCATGATTTTTCCGATATGATGCGTTATCTGCTACGCAAAAGTAATAATGGGCTTATCACGCTGCGTAATAAAATCAATTACGTCAACAGCTACATGTCGATTCAAAAAGTCCGCATGAGCGATCGTTTTGATTATATGTTCAGCATTCCGGATAAATATCTGGATGTGATTTGTCCTTTCTTTATTTTGCAGCCGCTGGTGGAGAACTTCTTTAATTACGTGGTTGAGCCGCGAGAAATAAAAAGTCACATTCACATTAAAGCCACCGACGATGGCAGCGATGTGATTATTGAAGTGACGGATAATGGCGATGGTATTTCGCCACAGGATATCGAGCATATTCTCTCCGGTAATGAGAATCGTCAAAAAGGCGGCATCGGTATCAACAACATTCAAAATCGACTTCAGTTGCTGTTCGGCGAGCGTTATGGAGTGGAGATTGCCAGTCCGCACAAACCGAAGCAGGGAACCTCTATCAAACTGCGTTTCCCGATGCAGGAAGTCCATTAATCCGGGGAGAAACACAATGTACAATTTTGTGATTGTGGAAGATGAACACATTGAATCCAAATCTCTGCGCCGCATGATTTCGGAACACATCGAAAATGCCACCATTCATGAAGCATCGACCGGACGCAAAGCCATTCAACTGATCGATCAACTGAATCATATCGATATGATCCTGGTGGATATCAATATCCCGTTGCCAAATGGGAGAGAGGTGATCGAGTATCTGCGCCGTAAAAACGATCAGACCAAAGTGATCGTCACCACCGCCAATGACGATTTCGATATTGTGCGCAGCATGCTCAGTCTGAAAGTGGATGATTACCTGCTCAAACCGGTCAAACAGAGCATCATGACCGATGTGATCAAAAAGGTGCTGCATTACGATGAACAGGATAATCAGGTAACACGCGAACTGAAACAGAAAGTGTTTTCCCTGATCGATGACGGTGATTACCCGGCCTGGCATGAGCTGGTGTTTCAGACCATCGACGGTGCCTACTGGGATAAATCTGGCGATCGCCGTCAGACGGTAGTGGATTTTCTTGCGCTGCTTGACCAATACGTGACGGCGCAAGGCGACAAGTTTGCCGCATCTCATTCTGCGGCGCTGAAAGGGGTGATGCGCGACGTTGCCAGCCGTGGGCTGACGGAAGGCTTTTACTACCGTATTCTGCGCGGCGTGTTTACCCTGAGTGAAGCCCTGTTTGAGCGGGTGTTTAAAAGCGCTGCACCCCAGGGGGATTTTATCGAACGCGCGCGTTATCACATTGAGAAGAATATTTTCACCAACATCACCCTAAATAGCTGTTCCTAATACCGCTACACTTTTGCCTGTCCATGTTTTCCACTGGGAAACGGGCTGACGGTTTCCATGAAGCGGCGAACCTTGTTCAGTAACTGCCACATTGAACAGCATTGAT
>NZ_JBPETA010000007.1:0-36890 GCF_051710365.1 Symbiopectobacterium sp.
CGTGGCCTTGAACCTGGCCCCCGCTACGACAAACTGGCTGCGCATGCTGCGTGCGGAAACCATGAAACTTGGTCTGTACCTGAGTGGCGGAGTGCAATTCCTGATGGTAGTGGATATGGAAACGGCGTTAGGTAAACTGCAAGAGCAGACCATTGATTCCCTTCACAGAGATATGCGTGAAAAGGGAATCCCTTACGCTACGGTGCGTAAAGCCGATGACAATACCGTAGAGATCCGTTTCCGCGATGCGGCAACGCGTAACGACGCAATTTCGTATCTCACCCCCCGTCATCGCGATCTGGTGTTTAACGCCAGCGGCGATAACCTGATGCGTGCGATGATGAGCGCCGAGCGCCTGCGTGAAGCGCGCGAATACGCCGTCCAGCAAAACATCAATATCCTGCGTAACCGCGTTAACCAACTGGGCGTGGCCGAACCTCTGGTGCAGCGTCAGGGTGCGGATCGCATTGTGGTTGAGCTGCCCGGTATTCAAGACACCGCGCGTGCCAAAGAAATTCTGGGTGCGACGGCAACGCTGGAATTCCGTCTGGCAAACAGTTCTGCGGACGTGACGGCAGCGGCCAATGGCCGTGTTCCGGTTGATTCCGAAGTGAAAAACATGCGTGATGGCACCCCGGTGGTGCTGTATAAGCGTGTGATCCTCACCGGTGACCACATTACCGATTCCACCTCGGGTGCCGACGAATACGGTCGTCCGCAGGTGAATATCTCGCTGGACAGTGCGGGCGGTAACGCCATGTCCAATTTCACCAAGGACAGCATCGGTAAACCGATGGCAACCTTGTTTGTGGAATACAAGGACAGCGGTAAGAAAGATGCTACGTCGGGTCGTTCCATTCTGGAAAAACACGAAGAAGTGATCAACGTCGCGACCATTCAGTCGCGTCTGGGTAACAGCTTCCGTATTACCGGTATCGACAACCCGAACGAAGCGCGTCAACTCTCACTGTTGCTGCGTGCCGGTGCATTGATTGCCCCGATCCAGATTGTTGAAGAGCGCACCATCGGGCCAACGCTGGGGATGCAAAACATCACCCAGGGGCTTGAAGCCTGCTTGTGGGGGCTGGTGGCGTCTATCGTGTTTATGGTGGTGTTCTACAAAGGGTTTGGTGTCATTGCGACCACTGCGTTGGTGGCTAACCTGGTGCTGATCGTCGGGGTGATGTCACTGTTGCCGGGGGCGACGCTCACCATGCCGGGGATTGCCGGTATCGTGTTGACGCTGGCGGTGGCGGTGGATGCCAACGTACTGATTAACGAACGTATCAAAGAAGAATTCAGGAACGGGCGCACGGTTCAGCAAGCCATTCATGAAGGGTACAAAGGTGCGTTCTCCAGTATCATTGACGCCAACCTGACAACGATGATCACGGCAGTGATTCTGTACGCTGTGGGGACCGGTTCAATCAAAGGCTTTGCCATTACGATGGCGATTGGGGTTGCGACCTCGATGTTTACCGCTATTGTTGGCACCCGTGCGATTGTGAACCTGGTTTACGGCGGCAAACGCGTTAACAAGCTGTCTATTTGAGGAGTGCGTCGTGGCACAGGAATATACTGTTGAACAGCTCAACTATGGTCGTAAAGTCTATGACTTTATGCGTTGGGATAACGTCGCGTTCGTCATTTCGGGCACTTTGTTAATCCTGTCACTGATTGTTATGGGTGTACGCGGGTTTAACTGGGGGTTGGATTTCACCGGTGGTACGGTGATTGAAATTAACCTGGAAAAACCGGCCGATCTGGACCTCATTCGTGACTCGCTGGAAAAAGCCGGTTTTGCCGATCCGTTGATTCAGAACTTCGGTAGCAGCCGTGATGTGATGGTGCGCATGCCGCCAAGCGTGGGCACGTCAGGTCAGGAGCTGGGCAACAAAGTGGTTAGCGTGATTAACCAGGGCACGGAACAGAGTGCAACGGTGAAGCGCATCGAGTTTGTTGGGCCGAGTGTGGGTAACGATTTGGCGCAAGATGGTGCTATGGCATTGCTGGCGGCGTTGATCTGCATCTTGATCTACGTAGGATTCCGTTTTGAATGGCGTCTGGCGTTGGGTGCGGTGCTGGCATTGGCGCACGACGTGATCATCACCATGGGGGTGTTCTCGCTGTTTCAAATCGAAATCGATTTGACCATTGTGGCATCGCTGATGTCGGTTATCGGTTACTCGTTGAACGACAGCATCGTGGTATCTGACCGTATTCGTGAAAACTTCCGCAAGATTCGCCGCGGTACGCCTTACGAAATCATGAACGTGTCGCTGACACAGACGTTGAGCCGTACTTTGATGACCTCCGGCACCACGCTGGGTGTGGTATTGATGCTCTACATTTTTGGCGGCGCGATGCTGGAAGGTTTCTCGCTGGCAATGCTGATCGGGGTGTCTATCGGTACTATCTCCTCCATCTACGTGGCCTCAGCGCTAGCGCTGAAGCTTGGGATGAAGCGCGAACACCTGCTGGTGCAGAAAGTCGAGAAGGAAGGGGCGGATCAACCCTCCATCTTGCCATAAGGCCGTTTGATAACGTTGAGAAAAATCCCTGCTGCGGCAGGGATTTTTTTTATGTATCAGGGGCGGCTGGTTTCAACCTGATGCAGGCGTATAAACCCGAGCTGTTCCGGTGTGACACCGCTTAGCCGCACGCCAAATATGGCTTCGGTTTTGGGCAAGAGGGGGGCGTCGAGCACCAGCGGCTGGGTGTGAGTTTCGCTTGGCAACGGCTTGCTGCTGACCGGATCGAGCTGACCCCAATCGAGTTGCGCGTGAAACGCGGGCAGTGCTGCCCCTTCCAGTAGCCGAACGTGCAACAGCGCCTGGGTGCCATTCGCCTCGGGTTCAATATGGCTCAGGGAAATGCTCAGTTTGCCAATATTGCTTTCTAAAATTGCGCTATTTTTCGCGCTGGGTAGCAGGTACACACCGTGGGTAGAGTGACTGTTTAAGGTATTTTGCTGCTCCAGGGCTAACGCCTGTGCCGTCAGTGTTTGTAATTGCCGGTTAAGCTGCCCCACTTCCCGTTGCAGCGTAGGCGTTTGTGGAGGCGCTGAACAGCCCGTCAGCACCAGCACCAAGAGGCCAGATGAACGATAATGGTTATTCATTCAGGTTTTTCCCTCATTGCATTATTCCATTTCTCGTGTCTTTTTTACGTGGCAAGTATATAAGCGTAGTGGCGAATGAGAGTTAAATCATGCTGCGTTTATGCTGGCACCTATACAAATATTGGTCTGTAAGCGCTGGATATTTGGGTTAGTCAATCAAATCAGGGTAAACTAGGCGCAAGAGAAGCTAATTCATCGGGATATGTTATGCACTGCCCATTCTGCTCCGCTGTTGATACCAAAGTTATTGATTCTCGTCTGGTCGGCGAAGGCACGCAGGTGCGGCGTCGCCGTCAGTGTCTAGTGTGCAATGAGCGCTTTACCACCTTTGAGGTGGCGGAGCTAGTGATGCCCCGGGTGATCAAGAGTAATGACGTCCGCGAGCTTTTCAACGAAGAAAAATTGCGTAAAGGGATGCTGAAAGCGCTGGAAAAGCGGCGGGTCAGTGCGGATGACGTTGAAAACGCCCTCAATCATATCAAATCTCAACTGCGCGCCATGGGTGAGCGTGAAGTCACCGCCAAGATGATCGGCAATCTGGTGATGGATGCCCTGAAGCGTCTGGACAAAGTCGCTTATATTCGTTTTGCCTCCGTATACCGTAGCTTCGAGGATATCCGGGAGTTTGGCGAAGAGATTGCTCGGTTACAGGATTAGTCATATGGAACGGCAAGATGAATTCTGGATGGCGCGCGCGCTTGAATTAGCGCGGCGCGGGCGTTTCACTACGTCGCCAAACCCTAACGTTGGTTGTGTGATTGTGCGCGACGGTGAAATGGTCGGTGAAGGCTATCACCTGCGCGCCGGTGAGCCGCATGCGGAAGTGCATGCGCTGCGCATGGCGGGTGAACAGGCCCGGGGAGCAACCGCCTATGTGACGCTGGAGCCGTGCAGTCACCATGGGCGCACGCCGCCCTGTGCGGATGCGCTGATTGCGGCGGGTGTGGCGCGCGTCGTGGCGGCGATGCAAGATCCCAATCCTCAGGTGGCCGGGCGCGGTTTGCACCGTTTACAGCAGTCGGGTATCGCCGTCAGTCATGGCCTGATGATGCAAGATGCCGAGCAGGTCAATCTGGGTTTTCTGAAACGGATGCGCACCGGCGTTCCCTATGTCCGTCTTAAAGTGGCTGCTTCGCTGGATGGCAGCACGGCGATGGCGTCCGGAGAGAGCAAGTGGATCACCTCTCCCGAGGCGCGTCAGGATGTGCAACGCTTTCGCGCACAAAGCGCCGCTATCCTTAGCAGCAGCGCTACCGTGTTGGCGGACGATCCGCTGTTGACGGTACGTTGGGATATGTTGGATGCCGCTACGCAACAACAGCTTCCCGATGTAGCGCTTCCTCAACCTGTGCGCGTGATCGTCGACAGCCATGGGCGCGTAACGCCTCAGCATCAACTGGTCCATCAACCGGGCCAAACCTGGCTGGCGAGTACCCAACCGAACAATGACAGCGTATGGCCTGAAAGCGTGACACACCTTACTCTGCCCGCCCACGGTGGCGGTGTCGATTTGGTTGCGCTAATGATGACGCTCGGCAAGCGCCAGATTAATTCGGTTTGGGTTGAAGCTGGTGCTACGCTGGCAGGCGCGCTGTTGAATGCGGGCGTGGTCGATGAGCTGATCGTGTATATGGCCCCGAAACTGTTAGGGCATGATGCCCGGGCCCTGTGTGTGTTGCCGGGGTTGACGCAGTTGGCGCTAGCGCCTTCATTTACGCTGACGGAGGTGTGCCAGATTGGCCCCGATCTCCGTCTGCGTTTGATACCGCAATCCTGACGTCGAGATCCTGCGGTTTTGGTTTGCTCTGGCCCCTATGGTGTGTGGCAGACAAAACCGGATATGCTGTCGCAAGAATGTGATAGAATCCGCCCCCCTGCGGGGTATTAGCATGCGATTATGATTATAAGGAACGCTATGAACGTCATTGAAGGTGTTGTTGCCACCCCTGATGCCCGCGTCGCGATTGCGATTGCCCGTTTCAACAATTTTATCAACGATAGCCTGCTGGAAGGCGCTATCGATGCGCTGAAACGTATTGGCCAGGTCAAAGATGAAAACATTACCGTCGTGTGGGTACCGGGTGCCTATGAGCTGCCGATGACCGCGCGCGCGCTGGCAAAAAATGGCTATGACGCCGTCGTGGCACTGGGAACGGTTATCCGTGGCGGTACTGCGCATTTTGAATATGTTGCGGGTGAGTGCAGCTCCGGGTTGGCTCATGTTGCCATGAACAGCGATATTCCTGTGACGTTTGGCGTTTTGACGACAGAAAGCATCGAGCAGGCGATTGAACGCGCTGGTACCAAAGCGGGCAATAAGGGTGCAGAAGCTGCGCTGACCGCGCTGGAAATGATTAACGTATTGAAAGCTATCAAATAAGTTTGATTAAAAAAGGGGTATTCCGTGAAACCTGCTGCTCGTCGCCGCGCTCGTGAATGTGCGGTTCAAGCGCTGTATTCCTGGCAATTGTCAAAGAATGACATTGCCGATATTGAACTGCAATTCCTGAGTGAGCAGGATGTCAAAGATGTCGACATCAGCTACTTTCGTGAGTTGCTGGCGGGCGTCGCCATGCAGGCAGAAAAACTGGATGCATTGATGGCACCCTACCTGTCACGTCAGCTCGAAGAGTTGGGGCAGGTGGAGCGCGCCGTGCTGCGTATTGCACTGTTCGAACTGAGCAAGCGCGACGACGTCCCTTACAAGGTTGCCATCAACGAAGCCATTGAACTGGCGAAAGTGTTCGGTGCGGAAGATAGCCACAAGTTTGTCAACGGCGTATTGGATAAAGTCGCTCCTACGGTGCGCCAAACCAAGAAGTAACGCTCAGTGCCGGAATACCGGCCCTGTTCGCGATTGTTTTTGACGGAAACGGTTATGGTTTACGGTGAGTTTGATCTGATTGCCCGCTATTTCAATCGTGCGAACGCCTACAAGGCGGGAAATCCGCGTCGTGATGTGGAATTGGGGATTGGCGACGATTGTGCGTTGCTCACAGTGGCAGAAAAGCAGCTTTTAGCCGTCAGTACCGACACGCTGGTGTCTGGTGTGCATTTCCTACCGACTATCGATCCTGCTGATTTGGGTTACAAATCGCTGGCCGTTAATTTAAGCGATCTGGCAGCCATGGGGGCCGATCCCGCCTGGCTCTCTCTCGCCATTACCTTGCCCGAAATCAACAGCGCGTGGTTGGCAGCCTACAGCGATAGCCTGTTCACGCTGCTGGATTACTATGGCATGCAGCTGATTGGCGGCGATACCACACGCGGTCCGCTGATCCTTACGTTGACTATTCACGGGCTGGTGCCTGCCGGTCGTGCGTTCACCCGTGCCGGTGCCCGCATTGGCGATTGGATCTACGTGACCGGAACGCTGGGTGACAGCGCCGCCGGGCTGGCGATTTTGCAACAACGTTTGCAGGTGAGTGACAGCGCGGCGCGTCAGTCATTGGTGCAACGCCATTTGCGTCCGCAGCCGCGCATTCTGCAAGGCCAGGCGTTACGTACGCTTGCCAGCGCGGCTATCGATCTGTCGGATGGGTTGATCTCGGATTTACGCCATATTTTGGCCGCTAGCGATTGCGGCGCGCGCGTGCAGCTTGATGCTGTTCCTTATTCATCGGCAATGATGCAACACGTTGAGCCCGATCAGGCGCTGCGTTGGGCGCTGTCTGGCGGGGAAGATTATGAACTGTGCTTTACCGTGCCGGAAATTAATCGCGGGGCGATCGACATGGCGCTGGGCCAACTCGGCGTAGGCTATACCTGCATTGGTCAGATAGCTCCGCCGTCCGAGGGGCTACGCTTTTTCCGTGGTGATAACGCAGTGGAACTGAACTGGAAAGGCTATGACCACTTCAGCCAATAACCGAGAAACAAAGCGTGCCGCTAAGCAGCGTTTGCGCCTGAGCAATCCCTGGCATCTGCTGGCCACCGGGTTTGGCAGTGGCCTTTCACCCTGGATGCCGGGCACGGCGGGATCGCTGGCGGCGATCCCGGTGTGGTATCTGCTCTCCTTCCTGCCCTGGCAACTGTATTCACTGACTATCATGTTCAGCATTTGCATCGGCGTTTACCTGTGTCATCAAACGGCCAAAGACATGGGCGTACACGATCACGGCAGCATCGTCTGGGATGAATTTGTCGGGATGTGGATCATGCTGATGGCGATCCCGGATGAACAGTGGCAGTGGGTGCTGGCAGGGTTTGTGGTGTTTCGCATTCTGGATATTTTCAAACCCTGGCCGATACGCTGGTTCGATCGCAACGTGCACGGCGGCATGGGTATCATGATTGACGATATTGTGGCAGGGGTTATCTCTGCGGGCATTATCTACTGGATTGGGCACCACTGGCCGCTATTTTCTTAAACTGTATGCGCGATGGCTGACCGGGGCGGCTGCCCCGGTCGAAACAACTATCATTGCAGCCATTCATCAATGCGACGTTCGATGCCCGTCGCATCCAACCCCAGATCGTGACGTACTTCTTCCTGAGTCCCTTGGGGAATAAAGCTGTCCGGTAGCCCCAGATTTAACACCGGAATGCCCAGACGCTGCGCCATCACCACTTCATTCACGCCGCTGCCCGCACCGCCCATCAATGCATTCTCTTCCAGCGTCACCAGCAGATCGTGGCTTTTTGCCAGTTCAGCGATCAGCGTTTCATCCAGCGGTTTGACGAAGCGCATGTCGACCAATGTCGCATTGCGCTTTTCGGCAACCGGCTGTGCTTCTGGCAGCAGTGTGCCGAAATTGAGGATGGCGACTTTCTCGCCCGTGCGTCGTACCACCCCTTTACCGATCGGCAATTCCTGCAACGGCTCAAGCGTGGCTCCAGTACCGGTACCGCGTGGGTAACGCACGGCGCAAGGGCCGTCTTGATAACGGTAGCCGGTAAACAACATCTGGCGACATTCGTTCTCATCGCTCGGTGCCATGATAATCAGATCGGGAATGCAACGCAGGAAGGACAAATCAAACGCCCCCTGATGCGTTTGGCCGTCCGCGCCCACAATACCGCCGCGATCGATAGCGAACAGTACCGGCAGATTCTGAATGGCGACGTCGTGAATCACCTGATCGTAGGCGCGTTGTAAAAAGGTGGAGTAGATCGCCACCACCGGTTTGTACCCGCCCAGCGCTAAACCGGCGGCAAAGGTGACGGCGTGCTGCTCGGCAATGGCAACATCGAAATATTGTTGTGGGTAGTCGCGAGAGAAGCGCACCATGCCAGAACCTTCGCGCATCGCTGGCGTTACCGCCATCAGCTTGCTGTCTTTGGCGGCGATTTCACACAGCCAATCACCGAAAATGGCCGAGTAGCTGGGAAGGCTCGCCTTGCTTTTGGGCAAGGTGCCGCTGGCCGGATCAAACTTGGGCACGGCATGCCAACTGATAGGATCTTGCTCTGCCGGAGCATAGCCACGACCTTTTTTGGTTATGATATGCAGCAACTGCGGGCCCTTCAGGCTACGCATATTTTTCAGGGTTTGCGCCAGCCCGACCACATCATGGCCGTCGACCGGGCCGATGTAGTTAAAGCCGAGTTCTTCAAACAGCGTTCCGGGTACCACCATGCCTTTCAGATGTTCTTCCGTGCGTTTGACCAGCTCTTTGATCGGCGGGATGCCAGACAGTACTTTCTTACCGCCTTCGCGCAGGGTGGAGTAGAGTTTGCCGGACAACAGTTGTGCCAGGTGATTGTTGAGCGCACCGACGTTCTCGGAAATGGACATCTCATTGTCGTTCAACACCACCAGCAGATCGGAACGAATATCGCCCGCGTGGTTCATGGCTTCAAACGCCATACCTGCCGTCAGTGCGCCGTCGCCGATAACGCACACGGTGCGGCGTCCTTTGCCTTCACGTTCGGCGGCAACCGCCATGCCCAGCCCGGCGCTGATCGACGTGGAGGAGTGACCGACGCTTAACACATCGTATTCACTCTCACCGCGCCAGGGGAACGGGTGCAGGCCGCCTTTTTGGCGGATGGTGGCAATGCGATCGCGGCGACCGGTGATGATTTTGTGAGGATAGGCTTGATGACCGACATCCCACACCAGATGGTCAAATGGCGTGTTGTAGACATAGTGCAGCGCCACGGTGAGTTCAACGGTGCCGAGCCCTGAAGCAAAGTGGCCGCTGGAGCGACTCACGCTGTCCAGCAGATATTGACGAAGTTCATCGCACAGTTTAGGCAGGCTGTCACGCGGCAGCATGCGCAGTTCGTCAGGTGTTTCCACTAAAGCCAGTGTAGGGTACTTTGCAATATCAAAACTCATTTGCGACTCATTCTGAGGTGTAATCCCCGTTCTCTCTCAAGAGGCGAATGGAGTGTCCATCCGGGCGTTGCCACCGTGCGACACGCTTGAAATTCACTGGGTGATGTTGAAATTATTTATCTCGCTCGACGATATAATTCGCCAATGCCCGTAGTACCGTGGTATCGAGCGGCGTTGCGCTGGCCGCTTGCAGTTCATCCAATGCTGCCAGTGATTCCTGATAGAGATCCCACGCCTTTGCCCGTGCACTGTCAAGCCCGAGCAAGCCGGGATAGGTGCTTTTGCCCAGTTGCTGATCGGCCCCTTGTCGCTTGCCGGTGGTGGCGCTGTCACCAACCACATCAAGGATGTCATCCTGAACCTGAAAGGCCAGGCCGATGGCATTGGAATAGCGATCGAGGTGTGGCAGTGCTGCCCGACCCGTAGTACCAGCGCTGAGCGCGCCGAGCCTGACTGCTGTGCGAATCAATGCGCCGGTTTTGTGGCGATGAATTTGCTCCAGCGCGGTGAGATCGACTTGCTTACCCTCTGCCGCCAAATCCAGCGCTTGCCCGCCGCACATGCCTGCCACGCCGCTGGCGTACGCCAGTTCTGCAACCATTGAGAGGCGATCGCGGTCGCTGACTTCCGGCATGGAGCCGTCAGCCAGAATGGAAAAGGCTAACGTTTGAAGCGCATCCCCAGCCAGAACCGCCGTGGCTTCGCCAAATTTAATGTGACAGGTCGGTTGACCGCGGCGCAGGTCATCATCGTCCATGGCAGGCAAATCGTCATGAATCAGCGAATAAGCGTGGATAGATTCCACTGCGGCAGCCGGCGTATCCAGGCTGCTCAGCGGAATGCCGAAAAGTTGCCCGGTGGTATAAACCAAAAAAGGGCGAAGGCGTTTGCCTCCCAGCAGCGCACCGTAGGCCATGGCGTCAACCAGCGGACTGCCCTGAAACGGCAAGTCGGTGATAAAACGGTTCAATGCCTGATTAACGCGATCGGCATGGGCGCGTAATTGCTCAGCGAATTCCGTCATAGTGGTTTACTGTTCGGGGTTGTCGTGCCCTGAGCGAAAGAGGACAGCGCGGCATCCGGTTCATCGCTTAGCAGGATTTGTACGCGTTGCTCTGCTTGTTGCAACTGCAACTGTCCCTGACGTGCCAACTGAATGCCATTTTCAAAAGCGCTCAGCGCGGCTTCCAACGGCAAATCGCCCGACTCAAGGCGGGTGACAATATGTTCCAACTGTTGCAGCGCATCTTCAAAACTCAGCGCTGTGTCAGCGGTGTTCAGCGTTTCGCTGTTTGCCTCCGAGTGAGGCGACGTTTTTTTTGCAGGCATGACCTATTTTACATCCTGATCGCTAAGTGATGATGTTCTTTTAGTGTCGTTAATCGTTACTGTTCGCTACTGGCCCATCGCACAGATAAGCAACATCCTTCCTGCGCGCAGCGTGCGAGAAGATGATATACTCCGCGCCCTGGATGCTATTGGTAAAATCACCCCATGGAACGAGTTTACCGATAACGTGAATGTAGCACTCGGGTTAACACTTACGCCCATTTGACCAAGTAGCGACAGCCATCATGAAGTTTATCATTAAATTGTTCCCGGAAATCACCATCAAGAGTCAATCTGTGCGGTTGCGCTTTATTAAGATACTTACCGGTAACATTCGTAACGTGCTTAAGCAGTATGACGACCAACTGGCCGTCGTCCGTCATTGGGATCATATCGAAGTCCGCGCCAAAGAGGAAAGCCAACGCGGAGAGATTCGCGATGCGTTAACCCGTATTCCCGGCATTCATCATATTCTGGACGTTGAAGACCACGCTTACACCGACGTGCACGACATTTTTGAACAAACGTTGGCGCTGTATCGTCCGCAGCTGGAAGGGAAAAGCTTCTGTATACGCGTGAAACGGCGCGGCAAGCACGACTTCTCATCGCAGGATGTGGAGCGTTATGTGGGCGGTGGACTTAATCAGCACATCGACAGTGCGCGCGTTAACCTTACCACGCCGCAGGTCACGGTTCATCTGGAGATTGAACAGGATCGTTTGCTGCTGATTAAAGGGCGTTATGAAGGCATCGGTGGTTTCCCTATCGGTACACAAGAAGATGTACTGTCACTGATTTCCGGCGGGTTCGATTCTGGCGTGTCTAGCTATATGCTTATCCGCCGTGGCTGTCGCGTGCATTACTGCTTTTTCAATCTGGGCGGCGCAGCGCATGAAATTGGTGTTAAACAGGTCGCACACTATTTGTGGAAACGCTTTGGCAGCTCGCATCGCGTGCGCTTTGTCGCTATTGATTTTGAACCCGTGGTGGGCGAGATCCTGGAAAAAGTGGATGACGGCCAGATGGGCGTCGTGCTTAAACGCATGATGGTGCGTGCCGCATCGAGCATTGCGGAGCGTTATGGCGTTCAGGCGTTGGTAACCGGCGAAGCGTTAGGTCAGGTTTCCAGTCAAACGTTGACCAACCTGCGTCTCATCGATAATGCGTCGGATACGCTGATTCTGCGCCCGCTGATTTCACACGATAAAGAGCACATCATCAAGCTGGCGCGCCATTTAGGCACGGAAGATTTTGCCAAGACCATGCCTGAGTATTGCGGGGTGATTTCCAAGAGCCCAACAGTAAAAGCGGTTAAATCCAAAATCGAAGAGGAAGAAGGTAAATTCGATTTTGAGATTCTGGACAGGGTGGTTTTTGAAGTGCGCAATATAGATATCCGCGATATCGCCACCCAGACCTCGCAAGAGATCACGGAAGTTGAAACCGTGGCATCGCTTTCTGCTGACGATATTCTGCTGGATATTCGCTCGGTGGATGAGCAAGACGATCGTCCGCTTGCGCTCACCGGTGTCGAAATCAAATCGCTGCCGTTCTACAAGCTCAGCACGCAGTTTGGCGATCTTGATCAGGGTAAGACCTATCTGCTGTACTGTGAACGCGGTGTGATGAGTCGTTTGCAGGCGCTGTATCTGCGTGAGCAGGGGTTCACTAACGTGAAGGTCTATCGGCCTTAACCTTGCTCTCATCATCCTCCGCGTGTGCGGAGGATGTGTGGATCACAGAAGATTGGGCGTATTAATCCCGATAATCATAAATGCCCGGTGGCAGCGCCAACTGCGCTGCCACTTCTGCCGCTTTGGCACGCCCGGACAGTAAATCAATCAGCTTCAAGGCGAAATCCATGCTGGTGCCGGGGCCCTGGCTGGTCAGCAGATTAACGCGCGGATCGAATACCACGCGCTTATCCATCCATTTTTCTGGTGCGATTTTCTCTTTTAGCGTGGGGTATCCGGTCATGTTGCCGACCGGAAACAGCTGGTGGTGTTCCAGCACCAGAGCAGGAACGGCACAGATAGCGGCCACAATTTTCCCTTCCTGATGCTTTTGGCGAATGCATTCCACCAGCAACGGGCTGTCGCGGAAGCATTCTGCTCCCTTGACACCGCCCGGTAACACGATGGCATCAAACGGGTTATCTGCAACGGAAACCAGCGGTGCATCCGCCACCAATCTTGCGCCACGCGAACAGGTTATCGTTGTTGCGCCATCGCTGGCGACAGTGACAGCAATACCAGCGCGTACCAGCAGGTCAAATGTGGTGACGGCCTCGGTTTCTTCGCTACCAGGAGCCAGACAGAGGAGTACCGATGCGGTCATATTCGCTTTCCTTTAGCTTAATCATTTCAAATAAACGGCTGTTTTCCGGCAATGTTAAGCCGTGGGCACGGGCCCGTTGCAGCAGATAGCCGGTAATATAGTCAATTTCGGTGTGACGCTGGGCACGGATATCTTGCAGCATGGAAGACGTGTTTTCGGCGGTATTCTGAATCAATTGCTCCACGTACAGTTTCACCTGCTCCAGCGAATCGGGGTGGCCTTCACGCTCCATGACGCGCACGATCTCCTGACACAGCAGGTCTATTTGCTCGGGATAAGCGCTTAACGCCCCATTTTTACAGTTATAGAGCACGGTTAACGGGTTGATTACACAGTTTGCTGCCAGCTTACGCCAGCACGTCACGGCAATATTATTGTACCATGCGACATCCGGCAGCGCTTGATGCAGCAATGCAGCCAGCGCAGAGTGCGTATCTCTGTGAGGAACCGCGCCACGGCTGTTGCCGCTGGTAATGGCACCAATGTGCGTGGTTCCTCCGGCAACGTGCACCACCAGCGTCGCATCGCGTCGTGCGGCGTGAGTCGTGACGCCTTGTAACAGCGGTTGGGTCAATACCGGCAACTCTTCCCGGGTGCCCATGCCATTGTGCAACAACAAAATGGTACAGTTGGGGGCGATAATCGGTAATAAGGCGCTGACGGCATCGGAAACCTGCCAGGCTTTAAGGGTTACCAACAGCAGTTCGCTCTGCATCAGGTGCTCGGGATCGTTTGTCGGCAGCATCAGATTGCACAGTTTTCCGTCCAGCATTTGTACGTTGACAGCACAGTACGGAGCGGGGAAACGCATCCATCCCTGAACGTCGTGGCCTTGCTGATGTAATGCGGCAAGCCAAAGCTGACCCAGTGCGCCGCAACCCAGCACGGTAATTTTCATCTGAGGTTTCCTTTATCGATGCGCGTGGCACGCAGTGTGACGGCGGCGGTTATCTTTTGGTTGATTCATTCTGCCTGACAATTACGTATTATGGCGCGTGAGAAAGGGACTGCAAGCGCCAAGGCGGGCGGATGTTGTTTCTCTGCGGAGAACAGGTATCATGCATGCCACATAACTCTATTCCTACGCATAAATCAGGGAGAATTGATTATGCCATCTTTCGATATTGTATCCGAAATCGATATGCAGGAAATCCTCAACGCGGTTGAGAATGCGTCACGTGAACTGACTAATCGCTGGGATTTTCGTAACGTACTGACGAGCTTTGAGCTGAATGAGAAAAACAAACAGATCAAAGTGGCCAGTGAGTCAGATTTTCAGGTACAGCAACTGGTTGATATTCTGCGCGAAAAACTGGTGAAACGCGGTATCGAAGCAGGCGCGTTGGAGGTTCCAGAAGAGATGGAACACAGCGGCAAGACGTACAGCGTTAACGCCAAAACTGAAGCAGGGCATTGAGCCTGAACAGGTGAAAAAAATCGTCAAGCTGATCAAAGACAGTAAGCTGAAAGTGCAAACCCAGATTCAGGGTGAGCAACTGCGCGTAACCGGCAAAGCGCGTGACGATTTGCAAAGCGTCATGGCGTTGATTCGCGGAGCCAATCTGGGGCAACCCTTCCAGTTCACCAATTTCCGCGATTAATCGCAAAGGGCCAGCGATGCTGGCCCGATGTGACTCACGCTTGCCCGATCAGCGCTTCGAGCTGTTGACGGTTGGTCTTCTGACGATCGATTTTGACATAGGCGCTGCGCTCTTCCGGTACCACGATGGCTTCCGCTACGCCGGGGTGTATGCGTATCTTTTGTGCTAGTGCGGAGTCGTCCAGTGCGTCATCGGGCAGTGCAATGCGCAAGCTGCTCAGATAAGGCGGCTCCTTCATGCTGACGCCGATAATCAGCCATAACGCGCAGAGCAGCGCTCCTGCTGCAAACACCCAGGCTGCACCGTGGAATTGAAACAGTGCGCCGCCCATGCTGCCGCCGATAGCAACGCCGATAAATTGGGTGGTGGAGTAGACCCCCATTGCGGTGCCTTTGTAACCCGCTGGTGCCTCTTTGCTGATAAGTGAGGGCAGCAGCGCCTCCATAATATTAAACGCCAGAAAAAACAGCTGAATGCCTGCCACAATAGGCCAGAATTGGCTGTCTGCCATCCATAAAACCACCTCTGCGGCTAACAGCACGACGATACAGCCCACAAACACCCGCTTCATCTGCCGTTTCACTTCGGCATAAATGATAAAGGGCAGCACGCAGACAAAGGAAATCAGCATGGTGTACAGATACACCTTCCAGTGTGATTCTGCCGGCAGGCCTGCCTGTTCTAGCACGCGCGGCAGGGCGACAAAACTCGACATCAGCAGGATATGCAGGCACATAATGCCGATATTGAGTTTTACCAGACGGCTGTTACCGAGCACCTGGCGAATGCTGCCGCGCACGATGGCGGATTCCCGATTGAGGGCATGGCTAGCGGCATAGGGGATCAGCGTCAGGGTTATCACAATACCGAGCGATGCGAGCAGGGCCATGCACCAGAACAGGGACTGTAATCCCCAGGCGTGCGCAACGATCGGTCCAAGCACCATGGCGATGGCAAAGGTCACACCGAAACTGATGCCGATAAAAGCCATTGCTTTGGTGCGATTTTGTTCGCGAGTGAGATCGGACAACAGCGCCATAACGGCGGCGGAGATCGCACCTGCTCCTTGTAACGCACGTCCGAGAATAATGCCCCAGATCGTGGTGCTGAGGGCGGCAATCACGCTGCCGAGCACAAACATGAGCAGGCCGATAACGATGAGCGGTTTACGCCCGACGCGATCGGAAAGTAAACCAAAAGGCACCTGAAACAGCGCTTGCATCAGACCATAGATACCAATTGCGAGGCCAATCAGCGATTCGCTGGCCCCTTGTAATGCCATGCCGTAGGTTGTTAGCACTGGCAACACCATAAACATGCCGAGCATTCGCAGGGAAAAAACCGCACCTAAGCCCCAGGTTGCGCGCCGTTCGCGCGGCGTCATGATATTGTCTGTGAGGGATGTATCGTTCATGAAAACCTCAAATTCGCGTTGGCGCTATTGTAGTGCCTTACTCATCGGGCCGTAAATGGCAGCATTGTTACTTGATTTGGCGCACGGTCATAAAATGACACAGTAAATGCAGCAAACGTGGGGAAGGGCGAAAAAAAACAGACGATGGGGATCGTCTGTTTTTTCAACGTGCGAACGGTGAAACGTTAGCGCAGTGCGGTGAGCAGCACATCCTGCATTGGCGTCATTGAGTCGACAGACATCATCACGCTCAACGATGTGATGGCAACGATCGAGAACACAAACAGTTTGCGCGCCCACACTTTGTCATCATTGGGTTTTTTGTAGCCCGACAGTGCCATGCCTAACCACCAGATACTTACTGAGGCTGCTACCACCAGATATTTATACCCGGCATAGCCACCCAGTGACAGCATCAGCGTAGCCACCATAAACGCCACGATATACAGCGTAATATGGTTTTTAGCCACGGAAATGCCTTTCACCACCGGGAGTACCGGAATGTTGGCGGCCTGATAATCCTTGAAACGGAAAATGGCGATAGCGTAGGAGTGCGGCATTTGCCACAGGCTGAAGATCAACAGCAGGATCAACGCACCCGCATCGAACTGGTTGCTTACGGCACAATACCCGATCACCGGCGGTGCGGCACCGGACAGGCTGCCGATCAGCGTGCCGTATACCGAGTGGCGTTTCATATACAGACTGTAGACGCCAACGTATACCACAAAGCCCATTACTGAAAGCCACATGGCTAACGGGTTTGCCGCCACGTAGAGCAACGCAAAACCGGCAATACCTAACGCAGCAGCATAACTCAGTGAAACCTTGACCGAAATCAGCCCCTTCACCATCACTCTGTTTTTGGTTCTCTCCATCTTTTTGTCAATGTCACGGTCGATTACGTTGTTGAAGACGCAACCGGACGCAACCACTAACGACACCCCAAACAGAGTAGCGATAAAGAGGGGGTAATCAATGCTGCCTTTGGATGCCAGCAGAAATCCCCCGATAACAGAAATCAGATTGCCAAAAATGATCCCTGGTTTTGTGACTTGTAGGTATTGCTTAATCATCATGTCTGGCTCGATTACGGAATCATCATATTGTGGTGCGCGCTCAGCATAATCCAGATGGATCCTACTACCACGATGGCGATAATCAGAATGGCGAACACCAACGCTACCACGTTCCAGCGCTGTTCAGAAGAACTGTTCAGGTGCAGGAAGTAGACCAGGTGAACCAGTATCTGTACCACGGCGCAGCCAACCACACCGGCCATAATCACGCTGGGGGAGGCGGCACCCACCATTACCAGACCAAACGGGATCACGGTCAGAATGACTGACATTACAAAGCCGACGACATAAGACTGTACGCTACCGTGGCTGGCGCCGTGATCGGTCGTTGAATGACTCATTACATCGCCCCCATCAGATAAACTACGGTAAAGACACAAATCCATACCACGTCAAGGAAGTGCCAGAACAGGCTCAGGCACATCAAACGGGTTTTCACGGTAGGGATGATGCCCCAGCGTGAGACCTGAATCATCATCACCACAAGCCAGATAAGGCCTGAGGTTACGTGAACGCCGTGGGTGCCGACCAGCGCGAAAAAGGCCGACAGGAACGCACTGCGATCCGGGCCGTATCCTTCTGCGATCAGGTGATGGAATTCATAGATTTCCATCCCGATAAATACCAGACCAAACAGGAAGGTGATAGCCAGCCAGGTGTTGATGCGCGCCACGTTGCCTTTGTACATGGCGATCATCGCCATGCCGAAGGTGATACTGCTCAACAGCAACGCAAAGGTTTCGACCAGCACAAACTTGAGATCAAACAGCTCTTTTCCGGACGGACCGCCCGCCGTGCCAGTTACCAGCACGGCATAGGTGGCGAACAATGAGCCGAAAATGATCAAATCGCTCATGAGGTAAACCCAGAACCCCAGCACCTTGGTGCCGCTGGCGTCGTGGTGCCCATGCTCGGCATGGGCGTCATGAGCAGCGTGATGATGCGTCAGAGTTTCAGTTGTCATGTTTCACACCTGCTTTGCTGATATTGTCGAAGTGCTGGTTTTCAATCTCTTCGATTTGCTTGACCGGAATGTAGTAATCCACATCGCGGTTAAAACTGTGCAAAATCCAGGTCACGATCATGCCGACGAAACCGGCAATCGCCATCCACCAGATATGCCAGATCATGGAGAAGCCGAACACCAGACTGAACGCTGAGATAATCACGCCAGCGCCGGTGTTTTTCGGCATATGAATTTCTTCATAGCTGACCGGTTTTTTGTAGGCTTCACCGCGCTCTTTCTGTTCCCAGAAGGCATCGCGTTCCTGAACGTTCGGCACGATGGCGAAGTTATAGAACGGCGGCGGGGAAGAGGTTGCCCACTCCAGCGTGCGGCCACCCCACGGGTCACCGGTTAAATCGCGGTTTTGGTCTCGATCGCGGATACTGACATAGAACTGCATCAATTGGCACAGTACGCCAAGGCCAATCAGTGCGGCACCGACAGAGGCAACGACCAGCAGTGAGTGGAATTGTGGATCGATCTGTTGGCTGAGGCGACGGGTCATGCCCATAAAGCCCAGCACATACAGCGGCATAAAGGCGGTGAAGAAGCCGATAATCCAGAACCAGAACGCGCGTTTGCCCCAGGTTTCGTTCAGCGTGAAGCCAAACGCTTTCGGGAACCAGTAGGTAATACCGGCAAAAATACCAAACACTACGCCGCCGATGATGACGTTATGGAAGTGCGCAATCAGGAACAGACTGTTGTGCAGCACAAAGTTGGCACCCGGCACCGCCAGCAGCACCCCGGTCATCCCACCGATAGTAAAGGTGATGATAAAACCGGTGGTCCACAACATGGCGGAGTTCGGCTGGATTCGGCCCTGATACATGGTGAACAGCCAGTTGAAGATTTTCACCCCGGTCGGGATGGAAATGATCATGGTGGCGATACCAAAGAAGGCGTTAACGTTCGCGCCAGACCCCATGGTGAAGAAGTGGTGCAGCCAGACGATAAACGACAGTACGGTAATGGCGATGGTCGCCCACACCAGCGAGGTGTAACCGAACAGACGCTTCTTACAGAAGGTGGCAACCACTTCGGAGTAAACGCCGAAAATGGGCAGAACCAGAATGTACACCTCAGGATGGCCCCAGGCCCAGATGAGGTTGATGTACATCATCATGTTGCCGCCCATATCGTTGGTAAAGAAATGGGTGCCCAGATAGCGATCCAGAGTCAGCAAGGCGATGGTTACGGTCAAAATCGGGAAGGCGGCGATGATCAGCACGTTGGTGCACAGTGCCGTCCAGGTAAAGACCGGCATTTTCATCAGCGTCATACCCGGTGCGCGCATACGGATAATGGTCGCGAGGAAGTTGACGCCAGTCAGCGTAGTACCCAGACCGGAGATCTGTAGACTCCATATCCAGTAATCCACCCCTACGCCAGGACTGTACTCCTTGCCGGAAAGCGGCGGATAGGCCACCCAACCGGTTTGCGCAAACTCACCGATACCCAGCGACAGGTTGATCAGGACAACCCCTACCACGAATAGCCAGAAGCTGAGCGAGTTAAGGAAAGGGAAGGCCACGTCGCGCGCGCCGATTTGCAGCGGCACCGCCAGGTTCATCAAACCGACCAAAAACGGCGTTGCCACGAAGAAAATCATGATCACGCCGTGCGCGGTAAATATCTGATCGTAGTGGTGGGCATTAAGGAAGCCCGCCTCACCGGCAGACGCCAAGACCTGCTGACCACGCATCATGATGGCATCGGCAAAGCCACGAATCATCATGATAAACGCAACGATCATATACATGATGCCGATGCGTTTGTGGTCTACCGAGGTAAACCATTCAGCCCACAGCCACTTCCATTTACCGAAATAAGTGATGGCCGCCAAAAGGGCGAGGCCGCCGACGATGATGCCGGCCACCGTAACCATAATAATGGGTTCATGATACGGAACCGCATCAAGAGTTAGTTTTCCGAACATCGTCTTATCCCTCGGCGCCTTGGTGCGAGGCGTGCTCGCTCATGTTCATATTGTCACCGTGTTGCATGCCACCTTGCTGCGTTTCGCCTTCAGCATGGTGATGCGCAGGCGCACCGCCGCTTTGCGTGAATTTGCGAATCAGGTTTTCAAACAGCTCAGGTTGCACGCTGGAGAAGTACTCTACCGGGTGGAATTCGCTGGGTTTGGCCAGAGTATTGAATTCCTCCGTGCTGTTCAGCGTTTTGCTGGAGGCACGCACGGTGGCAACCCACTGGTCGAATTCCTGCTGGCTTGGCGTGGCAATGGCAGTAAATTTCATGCCGGAGAAGCCTTTCCCGCTGTAACCACCAGAAATACCGTCATATTTACCCGGCTCGTTGGCGATAAGATGCAGTTTGGTTTGCATGCCCGCCATCGCATAAATCTGCCCACCCAGACGCGGAATGAAGAAAGAGTTCATTACGGTATCGGAGGTGATTTTGAAATTCACCGGCACATTGGTCGGGAACGCTAACTCGTTGACCGTGGCGATACCTAATTCCGGGTAAACAAACAGCCACTTCCAGTCGAGTGAAATCACTTCGACGGTAATCGGCTTGGCCTCGGAGACCAACGGCTTATACGGATCCAGTGAATGGGTGGTTTTCCAGGTAATGGTACCCAGAATAAGAATGATGATGATGGGAACTGTCCATACCACCGCTTCAATCTTGTTGGAGTGTGACCGGTTCGGGGTGTATTTCGCTTTGGTGTTGGAAGCGCGAAACTTCCAGGCAAAAGCGATGGTCATCACGATTACCGGAATAACCACGATCAACATCAACCCGAGTGCCGTCAGAATCAACGACCGTTGCTCCAACCCGACCTGTCCTTTGGGGTTCATCAATGCCATATCACAACCGCTCAGTAGTGCTGCGGCAGCGAATAAAGACAACGTCCCAAAAATTTTATTGTATTTCCTGAGTCTCATCTAGCGACCTCAATAACAAGGGCTCTATTGTCATTTCATGCGAGCGTGCATTTTACGGTAAGGTTACTGCACTGTAAACATGATTAAGGTTATGTCAGCGCTTTGTTGCTGATTTTTGCCCTGAATGTCACAATTACCTTGTCGTTAGGAAAATTTTATTAAAAACAGTGAATTAAAATTTATCCCGTAGAGAAGTATGGATGGATAAAAAAAAATTACAACCCGCCTGAAGAGGAATTTTCCATCGAACCAACATGATTGCCTCTCACACATTTTCCCAACAATTAAATAGCCAGAAAAAAGTGAACCAACGTAAAAAAATAACGTTGGCTGATAGCAGACTAGTGAAAAAAAATAATACGATGCGGTGATAACCACGCAGGTTTATCGCTACTTTCAGGCTTCAGATGACGGTGAATTACGCAGCGATAAATAGTCGAGCACACTACCAAAAAGCGCCCCCGAAATGACAAAAATACCCATAGCATCAGAAGGTTATCATTGATTGTTTCAACCGCATTGGTACCCAACGCGTGGGCGATGGTCAAGGTCAGCCAGATGAATAACAGCGCACACCCGGCGGCCAGTAGACGCAGCGTGAAGCGGTAATAGCGGGGATAGGTCATACGTACCATGAATGTGCCGGTACGCTGGGTGTACTCCAGGGTTTGTCTGCATACTAATAGCAGGACTAATCCCGGCACCGAGATCGCAATGGTAAATAAATAGAACCAGGCCCAACCATGGGTCTCTACAAACCAGCCTGCGATCGGGCCAACGTAGACGCGCCCCACGGCAGAGAGTGCGGAAAGCAGCGCAAACTGGGTAGCGGAAAACGACGTGTTGCACAAGGTCATCAGTAACGCCACGAACGCCGCTGTACCCATCCCGCCGCACAGGTTTTCCAGAAAGATAACCCCTGCCATGCTGACCAGATGTTTGGTCTTGATCGCCAGCAGCCAGTAGCCTGCGTTAGTTAGACCTGCAAGATGCCGAATAGCAGCAGCGCACGGAACAAGGTCATACGTTGCATTAACAACCCGCCGTACAAGGCACCAATAATGGTGGCGAGTAACCCCAACGTTTTGTTGACCAGTCCGACGTCGCCAGCATTGAAACCTACGCCGCGAATCAGGAACGGGGTACTCAGGCTCATCGCAAAGGCGTCGCCCAACTTATACAGCACGATCAGCAATAAAATCAGCCAGGCGTTATTGCGCGAAAAGAAGTCGCGCAGCGGGGCAAACATTGCCTGCTCAAGGGTACGCGGTGCTGGGGCATCCAACACCGGTTCAGGCGCGCGCAAGGTAGCAATGATACCCGGCAGCAGCAACAGTGCCATCAGCACATAGGTGGCGTGCCAGCCGAGATAACGATCGGCCAGCCACAGCGCCAATCCACCGGAAACCAGCATGGCCAGACGGTAACCCAGTACGGAAATGGCCGCGCCTGAGCCGCGCTGATCGGCGGGTAGCAGGTCCGTTTTGTAAGCGTCAAACACGATATCCTGCGAGGCGGAACAAAATGCCACCAAAACCGCAATCGCGGCTAACCACTACAGATGCTTACCGGGTTCCAGCAGCGCCATTGAGGCAATCAACCCAATCAGCAACACCTGACTGACCAGCCAGCCGCGGCGACGGCCGAGGAAGGGCGGGGTGTAACGGTCCATCATCGGTGCCCACATAAACTTGAAAACATAGGCTTGCCCTACCAGGGAGAAGAAACCGATGGTTTTCAAATCGACGTTAGCGACCGTCATCCATGCCTGCAACGTACCTGAGGTCAGCGCCAGCGGTAGTCCAGACGCAAAACCCAGTAGCAGCAGCGACAGCGAATACGGCTGACGAAAAAGGGTAAAAAAGCGATGTAGCATGGCAGATCCTTTCCTCTATCCCACAGAGCAGGATAGAGGAAAACAGCGTGGGAATTATCGGGCGTTAGCCTTAATGAAGCTGCTGACAGTGGTGTCTTGTGCCATATCATTGATGACATCGCCCAATACCGTATTGACAGCGTTGGTGATTTTTTCGTTGGTCGCGGTCAAGGCGCCCTGAACGTTATAGGTTGAGCGGTAATTTTTGACCTGCTTGTTGCCGTTGGCCGCCTGAGAGATGATCGAAATATCCGCGCGTGCGGTGATATTATGACGCAGGTTGCCTTCTGATACGTCAGCATACAGCTGGTTTACCACGATTTGCAGCGCAACCGGACCACCGGTACCGATCATGTAACCGCGCGCAGACATCTGTTTTTCCAGCGCTTCTTGCAACAGGAAACGAAGATCGCGTGAAGGGGTCAAAACGATCAGTTGCCCGTCGCGGTTGATTTTGGCCAATGCCTGATCGGCACGTTGATCGGCCCCGTTGATGCTGACAGTGACGCCCATCAGGGTTGGGTCTTGCGCTGGCACGTTAATTTTAGGAGAGACATCAAGCGTATTGCTTTGATTGGCGCATCCGGCGAGCATCAGCACGGCCAATACGGGAAAAAACAGTTTTTTTAACATTGTGCATTTTCTCAGTAATGATTAGGGTGGTTCGCTGGTAAAAAATTCCCGTTATCATACCATTGCCGGCAGCGGGTGAAAGGACGAATTCAGGGGAAATACTCTGGAAATGGCCATTTTTTCGGCGCGATGCGGTGAGATTTCGCGATCGCCGGATTGATCGATAGTGTGTTCACCTCATTTTGTTGCCAGTGGAATATACTGTCTGGCAAGATCAACAAGCAACAAGGGACTACTTCATGCATGCCACCATTGAGGCGAAATTGCGCGCTGCTTTCGCCCCCACGCATCTGGATGTAATCAATGAAAGTTATCAACATCGCGTGCCTGCGGGCTCGCAAAGCCATTTTAAGGTGGTACTGGTGAGTGAAACCTTTACCGGACAGCGCACCATTGGCCGTCATCGCGCGGTTTATGCCACGCTGGCGACGGAATTGGAAAATGGCCTGCACGCGCTGGCGCTGCATACTTACACGCCGCAAGAGTGGTCCGATGCGCAGGGCCAGGCCCCGAAATCACCTGCCTGTGGCGGTGCTGGTATTGACGCCTGATTGATGCCAACGACGCATAAAAAGAGACGTATAAGAGGTGACCGGCATCAAAGCGCGCTTATCTTGTCATAATAGTCTGCGCGCTTTTCTCGACTCACTCCGTCTATGCCGCTATAATGCCGCGTCTTATTTTCCGGAAATGTCATCGGGACGCTTCTGACGACAAGGAACAGGGTTCAGATACCAGCTGTTGCTGTCCCGGTTCTGTGGGGTTATGTCCAAACCGACACCCATGCGTATATGGTTTTGGAGCTGACCGAGCACTGTGATTTTTTGAGGTAACAAGATGCAAGTTTCAGTTGAAACCACCCAAGGCCTTGGTCGCCGCGTAACAATTACCGTCACTGCTGATAGCATTGAAGAAGCGGTAAAAAAAGAGCTGGTTAACGTTGCTAAAAAAGCGCGCGTTGACGGTTTTCGTAAAGGCAAAGTGCCGATGAACGTTATCGCTCAGCGTTATGGCGCTTCCGTGCGTCAAGACGTGTTGGGCGATCTGATGCAGCGTCATTTCGTTGACGCCATCATTAAAGAAAAAATCAATCCCGTTGGTGCACCGAACTATGTGCCGGGCGAATACAAGCTGAATGCCGATTTCACCTACGCGGTAGAGTTTGAAGTTTATCCGGAAGTAGAGCTGAAAGGCCTGGACACCATCGAAGTTGAAAAACCGCTGGTTGACGTGGTTGATGCTGACGTTGATGCCATGCTGGAAACGCTGCGCAAGCAACAAGCCACCTGGAAAGATACCAATGCTGCCGCTGGCGCAGAAGATCGCGTAACCGTGGACTTTACCGGCACTATCGACGGCGAAGTGTTTGATGGCGGTAAAGCGTCTGATTTCGTTCTGGCTATGGGCCAGGGCCGCATGATCCCAGGCTTTGAAGAAGGTCTGGTGGGTCACAAAGCCGGTGAAGAGTTCACTATCGACGTGACCTTCCCAGAAGACTACCACGCTGAAAACCTGAAAGGGAAAGCAGCGCAGTTCGCTATCGTCCTGAAGAAAGTGGAAGAGCGTGAACTGCCGGAACTGACCGCGGAATTCATCGCACGTTTCGGCGTGGCGGATGGTTCTGTTGAGGGTCTGCGCGCTGAAGTGCGTAAAAACATGGAGCGTGAGCTGAAAGGCGCAGTGCGTAACCGTATCAAGTCTCAGGTGATCGACGGTCTGGTGAAAGCCAATGACATCGACGTTCCTGCTGCGCTGATTGACGGCGAAATTGACGTTCTGCGTCAACAAGCGGCACAACGCTTTGGTGGCAACGCCAAGCAAGCGGCTGAACTGCCGCGTGAACTGTTTGAAGAGCAAGCTAAACGTCGCGTTGTCGTGGGTCTGCTGCTGGGCGAAGTGATCAGCACCAACGAACTGAAAGCGGACGATGATCGCGTTAACGCGCTGATCGAAGAGATGGCTTCTGCCTACGAAGATCCGCAGGAAGTGGTTGCTTACTACAGCAAAAACAAAGAGCTGATGAACAACATGCGCAACGTTGCTCTGGAAGAGCAAGCGGTTGAAGTGGTGTTGTCTAAGGCGAAAGTGGTCGAGAAAGCCGTCAGTTTCAACGATCTGATGAATCAGCCTGCTACGGCGTAATTCGCTGTCTGGCTTCGGTCGGTTATCTTTGCCAAAAAAAGCCCGTGCCTCTGGTGTGGGCTTTTTGTTATCATTGATTTACGTTTGAAAAGACCTATCGCCACGGATGCGCCAGATTGCACTATGATAAAACTGTGTGGGTGTGGCATTGAAACGTTTCGCGAGTGATAAAATCCGCATTGTCTCTTGGGCGTGCAAAATATTATTTTCTATGCAAAATGCGGTTTGCTATGCAAAGCGTTGTAAACGCGGTGGGCACTATACCCCTTTAATCTAAAATAAAGGATAGTGTAAGCTTGAAATAGCGCGCAATGCCCCAACTAGAAGAAACAGAGGCGCGTGGTCATAGATTTTGGCGAGTCGGTGTCGTTCTTAAGGGATACGTCGAGGTGACCGTGATAGTCAACCGCCGTTATCTCAAGTAGAATCTGATACATGGCACCAAAAGCATTTTATCGAGGAGAGGTGAATGTTATACAGTGGCGAACAAGAAAAATTAGCACCCCAAATGGCTTTGGTGCCGATGGTGGTAGAACAGACTTCGCGCGGGGAACGTTCTTACGATATTTTTTCCCGACTGCTTAAAGAACGCATCATCTTCCTGACGGGTCAGGTGGAAGATCACATGGCCAACCTGATCGTTGCTCAGATGCTTTTCCTGGAAGCCGAAAATCCGGAAAAAGATATTTATCTGTACATCAACTCTCCGGGTGGCGTGATTACCGCAGGGATGTCGATTTACGACACCATGAAATTCATTAAACCGAATGTCAGCACCATCTGTATGGGACAAGCCTGCTCTATGGGGGCTTTCCTGCTCACTGCCGGTGCCAAGGGCAAGCGTTTCTGCCTGCCGAATTCGCGCGTGATGATTCACCAACCGCTGGGGGGATTTCAGGGGCAGGCAACGGATATCGAAATCCATGCGCGTGAAATACTGAAAGTGAAGCAACGTATGAATGAGCTGATGGCTGAACATACGGGCAAACCTCTCGAAGTGATAGAGAGTGACACTGAGCGTGACCGTTTCCTCTCTGCCCATGAAGCAGTAGAGTATGGATTGGTTGACGCCGTGATGACACACCGCGAATAACGCCGCCGGCCATAGCGTACCTGTGGTTCACGAATGCGCGCTTGCGCGTGATTCAGGTTGAAGTGATATCGCTGTTGGGCCTGCGGGCAAGAGATAAAAGAAGAGGTTTACTGATGACAGACAAGCGCAAAGACGGTTCAGGGAAGTTGCTGTACTGTTCTTTCTGCGGCAAAAGCCAGCATGAGGTCCGTAAGCTGATTGCCGGGCCGTCAGTGTATATCTGCGATGAATGTGTCGATCTGTGCAATGACATCATTCGCAAAGAGATCAAGGAAGTGGCTCTGCATCGTGAACGCAGTGCGTTACCCACGCCCCATGAAATTCGCCGTCACCTGGATGATTATGTGATTGGTCAGGAGCAGGCGAAAAAGGTTCTGGCGGTTGCGGTTTACAATCACTACAAGCGCTTACGTAATGGCGACAGCAGCAACGGCATCGAACTGGGCAAGAGTAACATTCTGCTGATTGGCCCGACAGGGAGCGGTAAAACCCTGTTGGCTGAAACGCTGGCCCGTTTCCTGGATGTGCCTTTCACCATGGCGGATGCCACCACGCTGACCGAAGCGGGTTACGTGGGTGAAGATGTGGAAAACATCATCCAGAAGCTGCTGCAAAAATGCGATTACGACGTACAGAAAGCCCAGCGCGGCATTGTGTACATAGACGAAATTGACAAGATTTCACGTAAGTCCGATAACCCCTCTATTACCCGTGACGTGTCGGGCGAAGGGGTGCAGCAGGCTCTGCTGAAACTGATTGAAGGCACCATCGCTGCGGTACCGCCGCAAGGTGGGCGCAAGCACCCGCAGCAGGAGTTTTTGCAGGTTGATACCTCCAAGATCCTGTTCATCTGCGGTGGGGCATTTGCTGGCCTGGATAAAGTGATCGAGCAGCGTGTTGATACCGGTCGCGGTATCGGTTTTGCCGCAACGGTGAAGGGTACGGCGCAAAAGGCTACCGAAGGCGAATTGTTGGGCCAGGTAGAACCGGGCGATTTGATCAAGTTCGGCCTGATCCCTGAATTTATCGGCCGTTTACCGGTGGTCGCGACGCTGAGAGAGCTGAGCGAAGATGCGCTGATCCAGATCCTGCGCGAACCGAAAAACGCGCTGACCAAACAGTATCAGGCGCTGTTCAATCTTGAAGGGGTTGAGCTGGAATTCCGTGAAGAAGCGTTGACGTCGATTGCCAAGAAAGCCATGGCGCGTAAAATCGGTGCACGCGGTTTGCGCTCCATTGTGGAAGCGGCGTTGCTGGACACCATGTACGACCTGCCCTCCATGGAGAGCGTCGATAAGGTGGTGATTGATGAGTCGGTGATTGCCGGTCAATCAGTGCCCATACTGATCTACGGCAAACCTGAAGCGCAGCAGGCGTCTGGCGAATAAATCGTCAATTGCACACCTGACAAACGTACCTAAAGGGTCGTTGTCACCAGTCTGAAATGGGAGATTTTATCTCCCATTTTTTTTCGCATGTTCTGGTCGTTGAATGTCGGATATTTATCCCCATATACTCCAATACTTGTTGGCGAAACCCGTGACATCCGCGTTTCACGAGATTCCTTTAACCTGGCGGAAACGAAACTAAGAGAGAGCTCTATGAACCCTGAGCGTTCCGAACGCATTGAAATCTCCGTATTGCCGTTGCGCGATGTGGTGGTTTATCCGCACATGGTCATTCCGTTGTTTGTTGGCCGGGAGAAATCGATTCGTTGCCTTGAAGCCGCGATGGATCACGATAAAAAGATCATGTTGGTGGCACAAAAAGAGGCTTCAACGGATGAACCCAGTATTAACGATCTTTTCTCGGTAGGAACGGTCGCCTCCATTCTGCAAATGCTGAAACTGCCGGACGGCACGGTCAAAGTGCTGGTCGAAGGGTTGCAGCGTGCGCGTATCACCACGCTGTCTGACGGTGGTGAACATTTTGCTGCCCAGGCGGAATATCTCTCGTCGCCGGCGATTGAAGAGCGCGAGCAGGAAGTCCTGATGCGCACGGCGGTCAATCAGTTCGAGGGATACATCAAACTGAACAAGAAAATCCCGCCGGAAGTGTTGACCTCGCTGAACAGCATTGAAGATGCAGCACGTCTGGCGGATACCATTGCCGCCCACATGCCGTTGAAACTGGCTGACAAACAGTCCGTGCTGGAAATGTCTGATATTATGGAACGCCTCGAATATCTGATGGCGATGATGGAATCGGAAATCGACCTGTTGCAGGTGGAAAAACGTATTCGCAGTCGCGTGAAAAAGCAGATGGAGAAAAGCCAGCGCGAGTACTACCTCAACGAGCAGATGAAAGCGATTCAGAAAGAGCTCGGTGAGATGGACGATGCACCGGACGAACACGAAGCGCTGAAACGCAAGATTGAAGCGGCCAAGATGCCGAAAGAAGCGCGGGAAAAAGCCGAAGCAGAACTGCAAAAACTGAAGATGATGTCACCGATGTCCGCTGAGGCGACAGTGGTGCGCAGCTACATCGACTGGATGGTTCAGGTACCGTGGAATGCGCGCAGCAAGGTGAAAAAAGACCTGGTCAAAGCGCAGGAAACCCTGGATACCGACCACTACGGTCTGGATCGCGTCAAAGAGCGTATTCTTGAATATCTCGCGGTACAAAGCCGTGTCAGCAAAATCAAAGGGCCGATTCTGTGCCTGGTTGGGCCGCCGGGGGTGGGGAAAACCTCACTGGGGCAGTCCATCGCCAAGGCAACAGGGCGTGAGTACGTGCGTATGGCGCTCGGCGGCGTACGTGATGAAGCGGAAATTCGCGGTCACCGTCGTACTTACATCGGCTCACTGCCGGGCAAACTGATCCAGAAGATGGCCAAGGTTGGGGTAAAAAACCCGCTGTTCCTGTTGGATGAGATCGACAAGATGTCGTCTGACATGCGTGGCGATCCGGCGTCGGCGCTGCTTGAGGTATTGGATCCCGAGCAGAACGTCACTTTCAACGACCACTATCTGGAAGTGGACTACGATCTGTCCGATGTGATGTTTGTTGCGACCTCTAACTCGATGAACATTCCTGCGCCGTTGCTGGACCGTATGGAAGTGATTCGCCTGTCTGGCTACACCGAGGATGAGAAGCTCAATATTGCCAAGCGCCATTTGCTACCGAAGCAGATTGAACGCAACGCACTGAAGAAAGGTGAATTGACCGTTGATGACAGTGCTATCTCCGGAATCATCCGTTACTACACGCGTGAAGCTGGCGTGCGTAGTCTGGAGCGTGAAATCTCCAAATTGTGCCGTAAAGCGGTAAAAACGCTGTTGATGGATAAAACCGTTAAGCATATTGAGATTACGGGCGATAACCTTAAAGATTTCCTTGGCGTTCAGCGCGTTGACTACGGCCGCGCGGATGAAGAAAACCGCGTTGGGCAGGTCACTGGGTTGGCCTGGACGGAAGTTGGCGGTGATTTGCTGACCATTGAAACAGCGTGCGTGCCGGGCAAGGGGAAATTGACCTATACCGGTTCACTCGGGGAAGTGATGCAGGAGTCTATCCAGGCGGCGCTCACCGTGGTGCGTGCTCGTGCTGAACGACTGGGTATCAATGCCGATTTCCATGAAAAACGTGATATCCACGTGCATGTGCCGGAAGGGGCAACTCCCAAAGATGGCCCAAGCGCCGGGATCGCCATGTGTACCGCGCTGGTTTCCTGCCTGACGGGTAACCCGGTGCGTGCCGATGTCGCGATGACCGGGGAAATCACGCTGCGGGGCTTGGTATTGCCGATCGGGGGCTTGAAAGAGAAGCTGTTGGCAGCCCATCGCGGTGGCATTAAGACGGTATTGATTCCTGACGAAAACAAACGCGATTTGGAAGAGATTCCGCCGAATGTGATTGCGGACCTGGAGATTCACTCGGTCAAACGTATCGAGGAAGTGCTTGCGTTAGCGTTACAAAACCCGCCAGACGGTATGCAGCCGGAGCCTGTCAAGGCCAAGCGAGCGCCTGCCAAGGCGAAAGCGGTGCCTGCCAAGGCCGCGAGAGAGTGACCTATCGCAAAAACCCTTGAGAAAAATCACGCTGGCAGCAGAAATGGCGCTTGCCAGCGTTTTTTTGTACCGCTAAGTTATGGCACTGTTAGTCTTAGCCAGTACGCTGTGCTAAGGTTTGACAGGATTGAAAAAAGCTACGTGTCGCGTTTTGGGATATTCAGCGTGACAACAGGATTTCAGAGGGGATGAGAGAGTGAACAAGTCACAATTGATCGACAAAATTGCCGCAGATGCTGATATTTCCAAAGCGGCAGCAGGGCGTGTGTTAGATGCAATTATTGGTTCTGTTACCGATTCTCTGAAAGCAGGGGATGACGTTGCACTGGTAGGATTTGGAACGTTCTCCGTGCGTGAGCGTGCAGCTCGCACTGGGCGCAATCCGCAAACGGGCAAGGAAATCAGCATTCCAGCAGCAAAAGTACCGGGCTTCCGTGCCGGTAAATCGCTGAAAGACGCCGTTAACTGATTATCTCGTCACAGGTTTGTGCTGTAATCCGAGTACGTTACCAAACATTACCTGACGCCACGGTGTCGGTAAGGTAAGATAAGGGGCGCATCATTTTATGATGTGCCTTTTTTATGACGGGCGAACACTGCCCATCACCCTGCGGGGCGTCGCGTTGCGGCGTAACGTCTTTCCCGCTCCTCTCTCTGGCAGTTCATGTTCTGGCTTACGGTTCGCCAGACGCGCAGGGAAGCGTGGTTTTAGCCAACGCAGGGCGTGTTATCCATACTACAGCGGAGTGTTGTCACATTATGATGGACAATTTACGCGCGGCCGCTAATAACGTCGTGCTGAAAATTATTCTGGGCTTGATCATCGCCTCCTTCGTATTGACGGGCGTGGGTGATTACCTTATCGGCGGCTCTAACGATTACGCCGCCAAAGTCAATGGGCAGGAAATAGGTCGCGCGCAGTTTGAACAAGCGGTGCAAAACGAGCGTAGCCGCATGCAGGAACAGTTGGGAGAAAACTTTTCCGTGCTGGCAGGCAATGACGGCTATATGCAGCAGATGCGTCAGCAGGTGCTCTCGCAGCTGATCGATGAGGCGCTGATTGACCAATACGCCCGTAAGCTTGGGCTTAACATCAGCGATGCACAGATCAAACAGGCCATATTCGCTGTTCCCGCTTTCCAGACCAACAACCAGTTTGATAACGAAAAGTACCTGGATCAGGTACGTCGTTTGGGTCTGACACCGGATCGCTACGCGGAATTGCTGCGTAAGCAACTGGTCACACAGCAACTGATTCAGGGGCTGGGCGCGACGCAATTCTCGCTGCCAAAAGAGATCGACAGTCTGGTGGCGCAGGCCGCTCAGGATCGTGTGGTGAGAACGGCAACAATTGACGTGGCGGCGATTGCCAAAACGCTGAACGTGACGGATGAAGAGGTCAAGGGCTATTACGACAGCAACAAAGGCCGTTTTATCGACCCGGAAGCCTTCAAAGTCAGCTACCTGCTGCTGGATGCCGCTCGCGTTATGGACAGTGTGAAAATCACTGATGCTGATATCGCGGCGTTTTACGAGAAGAATAAGCAAGAGTTTACCCAATCTGAGCGCAAGCGCTTTAGTGTGATTCAGCTCAAAACCGAGGCGGACGCCCGTGCCGTGTTGGATGAACTGAAAAACGGTGCCGATTTTGCCGCGCTGGCAAAAGAAAAATCGCAGGATGTGGTATCGCGCCGTAATGGTGGCGATCTGGGCTGGATGGATGCCAATGCCACGGTCGATGAATTGCAGCAGGCAAAACTGACCGAAAAAGGCCAACTCTCCAAGCCGATAAAATCCTCTGTGGGTTACCTGATTGTACGTCTGGATGACATTCAGGCCGCGCAGGTTAAACCGTTGAGCGCGGTGCGTGATGACATCGCTGTCAGAGCAAAACGTGAAAAAGCGCTGGATGAATTCTTTGCCCTGCAACGTAAAGTCAGCGAAGCGGCAAGCAATGACAATGAGTCGCTAGCATCGGCGGAAGAGGCGGCGGGGCAAAAAGCCACTGAGACGACCTGGTTTAGTCACGATCAAGTGCCTGCTGAGCTGAACTTCCCGCAGGTGACGCAGGCTATTTTCGGCGGCACCCTGTTAGGCGATAACGGTGCACCGGGCAGCAACTCCGATGTGATTGGCGTTGATGGCGATCGTGCGATCGTGCTGCGTATCACCGATCACAGTGCAGAAACGCGGCGTCCTCTGGATCAGGTGCGTGACGAGATTGTACAGGTGCTGAAAGTGCAGAAAGCGCAGCAGCAGGCTAACCTACAGGCTGAAAAAATCCTGGTTGACCTGAAACAAGGTAAAGATGACTCGCTGAAAGCGGCCAACCTCAGCTTTGGCGCGCCAGAGACGCTCTCCTCCGTTTCTCAGGGCAATGTGTTGGCAGAAAGCGTGTTTGCCCTGCCTGTGCCGCAACAGGACAAGGTGAGCTACGGTGTTGCGCGCGATCAGGCGGGCAATGTGGTGCTGGTTGCGCTGGATAGCGTGAAACCCCACGCCATCACTGATGAGCAGAAAGCACAGTTTACCAGCCAGGTTGAGCAGAGTGCGGTGACAACGCTGTTTGATATTTTGGTTTCCAGCTTGCGCACCGAAGCGACCATTAAATTAGGTGCCGCCGCTCAGGAGCAGCAACCTCAATAAGCGATACCCAAAATAATTCGAGTTGCAGGACAAAACGTTAACGTTTTGAACAGCGCTTGCGCTGGCCCTTTAGGGTGAGACTCATTTATGAGTCTCGTAACGCGGCAAGGGAGCGAATCCTCAGGAGCTTACTCAGGTAAGTGACTGGGGTGAGTAAGCGCAGCCAACGCATCTGCAACTTGAAGTATGAAGGGTATATGCATTAATTTGTAATCCGCTGTAACAACAAAAGGCCGCTTTCGCGGCCTTTTCCACATTTCAACACTGTGGTTTGTGCGATCTCCCTTATTTCGGCACCCTATACCTGCCAATTAATCAATAGGGAGATACCGTATGAAAAGGAAAGGAATGTCAGCGCTGTGTTTGTGTCTGGCCCTGGGGTTATCCGCTTTTACGGGCGGGGTTCTGGCGAAAACGGGAGAGGAGGCAACAAACGGTGGTGCCTCATCGCCAACGTCACAGGCAAGGGATTCGACACAGGAAACGGTGAATATCAATACGGCGACCGTACAGCAATTGACCCAGCTACAAGGGATAGGCGCGCGCAGAGCGGAGGCGATAGTTCAATATCGCGATGAGAATAGTCCTTTTACCGACATTGCAAAATTGCAGGAGGTGCCCGGTATCGGGCCGACGCTGATTGAGAATAACCGGGCCCGCCTCGTGCTGTAAGCGTCCGATGCGTTGTAATCCTGCTTTCTGATGCGATGCCTGCGCGGCAGTGAGGTTATTCACTGCCGTTATTTTCTGCTAACCTTAGCGTCAGGTCCAACCAGTTTGTGGCGTTAATCCGTTGAGGAGTCATTACGTGGTGCATACCTTTATTACCGTTCGCGGCTTTCACATTGATGTCTATCAGCATGTCAATAACACGCGCTATATGGAGTTTATGGAGGAGGCGCGTTGGCAATGGCTGGAGAATTTGCCCGCTTTCCAGTGGATGCAACAGCACGGCATTGCGTTTATCGTGGTCAATATCAACATCAATTATCGTACCCCGGCGGTATTAGGGGACGTGTTGCGTATCGAAAGTGCGTTGTTGCACCTGAATGCCAAAAGTGGGGTGATTAGCCAAAAGATGGTGCGTACTACGGATGAGGCTGCGGTGGCCTGATGCTACCTTAACCTTTGTATGTATCGATCTGACGACGCAAAAGGCATTGCCGCTGGAAGGCGAGCTGTTGGCGCATTTGCAGGCGTTTATGCAGCCACCATCATCCGATGATTCACCGCTAGCCTAGTGAATGCGGGGGGAGAGGCGAGCCTGCTCACCCCGCTATCCGGTTGACCTTATTGCAAACCGGTTTTACGTTTCATTGATGCCATTACTCCGACTCGATCCTGCTGATACTGCGTTAAGCCATTTGCACGCAAATGACATGCGGCGCAGTGGCCGCAACCGTCGCCCTGAATCCCGTTGTAGCAGGTCAGCGTTTGGCTGCGTACCGTATCAAGATGGTGGTAATGGTCAGCTAACGCCCAGGTTTCCGCTTTGTTGAGCCACATGAGCGGTGTAATAAACTGAATATCACGGGCGATGCCAAGCACGATAGCGTGATTCAGGGCTTTGACAAACTCATCTCGGCAGTCAGGGTAGCCCGAAAAGTCGGTCTCACAGACGCCAGTGATAACCGCTTCAGCGCCGACCTGATAGGCGTAAATGGCTGCCAGCGTAAGAAACAGAATATTGCGTCCGGGCACGAACGTGCTCGGAATACCGGACGCAGAGGCGTCGTAATCGGGTACGGCAATATTGTCGCGTGTCAGGCTACTGACAGCCAATTCATTGAGTAAACCGACATCCAGCACTTTGTGTGCTTTGGCGCCCAATTGGTTTGCAAGCGCGCGCGCAATATCGATTTCCGCCCGGTGGCGCTGACCGTAGTCGAATGTGACACAGTGCACTTCATCATACAGGCTGAGTGCCTGAATCAGACAGGTGGTGGAATCCTGCCCGCCGCTAAAAACGACAACCGCGCGTTTTGTCATTGCTTTATCTTTGGTGCTCAAGGGCAATATGCCCAGTGTGACGTAAGAGGTACATGCTATAGCAAAAACGCGTCGTTTTCAGCGTTAACTCGGTATCAGGCCAAAATCAGCTCTCGTTGATTCTGTGATTGCCCCGCGTTGAGTTGCGCCAGATACGGGCTGATATCGCCGATGTTTTGCGCTACCCATTCGGCATTGTAATAGGTATCCAGATAGCGCTCCCCACTGTCACACAGCAAGGTGACAATCGCCCCTTGCTTACCCTGCGCGCGCATCTGGTTAGCCAGTTGCAACATGCTGCAGACGTTAGTGCCAGTGGATGCGCCGACCTTGCGTCCCAGAATACTCTCCAGCCAATACAGTGTGGCAATGCTGGCTGCATCCGGCACCTGCATCATGCTGTCGATCACGTCAGGAATAAAAGAGGGTTCTGCGCGTGGGCGACCAATCCCCTCAATTTTACTGCCACAGCGTCCCGTCAGGGTGCGGTCGCGTTGATGATAGTAATCAAAAAACACCGAGTTCTGAGGATCGACCACCATCAACTGTGAGTCGATGCCCTGATAGCGGATATAGCGACCTAAGGTAGCAGAAGTGCCGCCAGTACCTGCACTCATTACTATGTAATCGGGAACCGGATAGGGTTCACGCGCCATCTGGCGGAAAATACTGTCAGCAATATTGTTATTGCCGCGCCAATCGGTAGCGCGTTCAGCGTAGGTAAACTGATCCATATAGTGGCCGTTCAGTTCACGAGCCAGTTGCTCCGATGCCGCATAGATCTGGTTGGATTGCTCAACGAAGTGGCAGTGTCCACCGTAGAAGGCAATCTGCTCCACTTTGCGCTTGGCTGTACAACTGGGCATAACGGCAATAAAAGGCAGGCCCAACAGACGAGCAAAATAGGCTTCCGAGATGGCGGTGCTGCCGGAAGACGCTTCAATAATGGGGGTGCCTTCCTTAATCCAGCCGTTGCACAAGCCATAGAGAAACAGCGATCGTGCCAGACGATGTTTCAGGCTGCCGCTTGGGTGCGTGCTTTCATCTTTGAGATAGAAGTAAATCCCTGGATAGTGCGGTAGCGTCAGGCGAATCAGATGGGTATCGGCTGAACGCTGAAAATCCGCTTCTATAGCGCTAATGGCCTGTTTCACCCATGCCGTTGTCATGTTATTGCTCTCTTTACCTGTTTTGCATTTATAGGGATAGCCTATCTGGTTTTGCGGAAAAAAGGATTGTTTTTTTAACTTCAATTGATAGTTTAAAGGGTGTTTTTTTCTTTTTAATTTCTTTATTGGGGGGCTTTGTTGAATAAATCAGAACTTGTAACGACTGTGCCCCATCGGGTCGATTGTTACGTGATGCGAATACTGTTCGGCATTCCTAATAGCGTGATCCGGTTAAGCGCTTTGACCATCGCCA